>JBOHYD010000021.1:0-3854 GCA_050737635.1 Luteimonas sp.
GTTCAATATTTACGAAGCACTACATTAGGGCCCGCTTACATGACGCATAAGTCATAAAGAAGAAGCCCCGGCCGAGGAGGACCGGGGCTTCGAGGGGGCCTGCTGGCAGATTCGACGAGGAAGTGGAGAGCAGGCCGACGATTCGTGTGACCGGGCGGGCGTGCAAAGGTTCCTGATCACTTTCCGGGCTTATCAGGTTGTTGAAAAACGCACTTCCTGTGCGTTTTTCAAGTCGCCAGTCCGGTCCATGCCCGGGCTGTCTCCCGACGGAGCAAGCGCCCACGCGCTTGCTCCGTCGACACGACCATCCTTGGTCGCCCGCGGTTGTGGTGCCCGTGCGCGGCCCGCTCCAGAAGAGTCAATGCGCGACCGTGACGGCGGTGGTTGCCGCTGAAAATAACGCCCTGCTATAATTTTGCGGCTTCGCGGCACGGGTCTCCGCATCCTTGCATCCCGCTGCCCGCAAGGCAACGTCCCGCAAGCCGAGCAGGTGACCCGCGTGCACGATCCCATCGCCGCGGGCCGCCGGACAGCGCTGCGCGCGGTGGCCGTCCAGGGTCTGGTCGGTATTGTGGTCGCGCTGGCGCTGCTGCCGATCGGACAGGCACAGGCGTTGGCGGCAGCGGCGGGGGGGCTGGCGATGGTGTTGGGCAATGCCGCGAGCGTGCATCTGGCGCTTGGCGGCATCGTCCCGGCGCGGATCGCCCTCGGCAGACTGATGCTGGGGGCGATGGCGAAATGGCTGATCACGATCGCGGGATTTGCGATCGCACTGGTGACGTGGCGATTGCCGCCGCTGCCGATGTTGCTGGGGCTGGCGGCAGGATTGCTGGCCTATCTGCTGGCGCTGAATGCCCTGGAGACGGGGCGTAACGACAAGGGTTGATGCGTGATCGCTGAAAACACTGCCATTGAAGCCGCCGCCGCTGAAGTCGCCGGCCAAGCTCCCGAATCCGGCGGCGCCACCGAATACATCCAGCACCATCTGCATCACCTGCAGTGGCAGGTCGGCGATGGCAAATTCATGACCATCAACATCGACAGCGTGCTGTTCACGCTGGCGCTGTCGGCGGTGTTCCTGTTTTTCTTCCTGCTGACCGCGCGGCGCGCGACGGCAGGCGTTCCCGGCAAGCTCCAGGCCGGCGTCGAAATGGTCGTCAGCTTTGTCGACGGCATGGTCCGCGAGACCTTCCACGGCCGCAGCAAGCTGATCGCGCCGCTCGCACTCACCATCTTCTGTCTGGTGTTTCTGATGAACTTCATGGACATGATCCCGGTCGACTGGCTGCCCGGCCTATGGGCCAAGGGTCACGAAGTCGCCGGTCACGACCCCGCGCACGCCTATCTGCGCGTGGTGCCGACCGCCGACCTCAACACCACGCTCGGCCTGTCGCTGATGGTGTTTCTGCTGATCCAGATCTTCGGCATCCGCCACAAGGGTTTTGGTACCTTCTTCAAGGAAGCCTTCACCGCGCCGTTCCATGCGCACGGCACGGTGATGAAGATCCTGCTGGCGCCGGCCAACCTGCTGCTGCGCGTGATTGAGGAGCTGGTGCGGCCGCTGAGCCTGACGCTGCGACTGTTCGGCAACATGTACGCCGGCGAGCTGATCTTCATCCTAATCGCGCTGATGACCTGGAATGCCGCGGCCGCCAGCGGCATGACCTATGTGATGGCGCCGTTGCAGTTCGTGTCCGGTTTTGTGTGGACCGCGTTCCACATCCTGGTGATCACGCTGCAGGCCTTCATCTTCATGATGCTGACCATCGTTTACCTGAGCATGGCTGCCGAAAGCCACTGACGCACTTGCTTGGCAATTGATCGTTCCCATTCCCGATTTCCCAATCCCAGCTTTCAAACGGAGCACACCATGGAAAACATCGCCCTCTACGCCGAAGTGGCCAAGTTCACCGTCATCGCGGCGGGCCTGCTGATCGGTCTCGGCGCCCTCGGCACGGCCATCGGCTTCGCCATCCTCGGCGGCAAGTTCCTCGAAGGTTCCGCGCGCCAGCCGGAGCTGACCCCGATGCTGCAGACCAAGATGTTCATCGTCGCCGGTTTGCTCGACGCGGTGCCGATCATCGGCGTGGCGATCGCGCTGCTGCTGATCTTCGCGAATCCGTTCCTGTCCGTGATCGGCGCGTAATTCGAGTTTCGATCAGGTCATCGCCGTCGGCATCGGGCCGTCGGCGCACGGAGCAACGCAATGGATATCAATCTGACATTTGTCGTCCAGGGCATCGCGTTCTTCGCGGTGGCGTGGATGGTGATGAAGTTCGGCTGGCCGCACATCATCGCGGCCATTGAGGAGCGCCAGCAGAAGATCGCCGAAGGCCTCGCCGCCGCCGATAACAGCCAGAAGGCGCTCGCCCAGGCGCAGGACAGGATCAACGAAGAGTTGAAGCTGGCCCGCACCAAGGCCAACGAGATCATCGAGCAGGCGCATCAGCGCGCCAACCAGATCATCGATGCGGCCAAGACCGAGGCGGTCGTCGAAGGCACGCGCCAGAAGGCGCTGGCCGACGCCGAAATCCTCGCCAGCAGCAACCGCGCCCGCGAGGATCTGCGCAAGCAGGTGTCCGCGCTGGCGGTGACCGGCGCCGAAAAGCTGCTGCGTCGCGAAATCGACGCCAACGCCCACAAGGCGCTGCTCGACGAACTCGCAGCCGAGATCTGAACGATGATCACCACGCATGCCATGTCCGCGCTTTCGAGCCCCTTGAGTCAAGGGGCGGCATCGCTGCGCAGCGCCGATGCGGGGTTGTGGGGGCATGTCGCCGCCGCACCTTGCGCAGCAAGGTGCGGAATGTCTCCGAAGCCGAATCACGTCAGTGCCGATGAGGTCTCCGGATGAGTCAGTCACTCACCCTCGCTCGGCCTTACGCCCGCGCCGCGTTTTCACTGGCGCGTGATAACGGCCGCGCGGCCGCGTGGTCGGATGCGCTCGGCTTTGCCGCGCACGTCGCCGCCGATCCGCGCGTCGCCGCGCTGCTCGGCAATCCGCAGCTGCAGCACGCCGACGCGGTGACGCTGCTGTCGCCGGACGGCGCCGACGCGCAGTTCGGCAACTTCCTCGCGCTGCTCGCCGACAACCGCCGCCTCGCGCTGCTGCCGGAGATCGCCGGTTTGTTTGCCGAGCTGCGCGCCGAAGACGAGCATGTGGTCAAGGCCAAGGTGACCTCGGCGACCGAGCTGCCGGTCGGCGAACTGGACACGATCACCGCGGCGCTGCGCAAGCGCTTCGGTCGCGATGTCGAGATCGAGACGTCCGTCGACGCCGCACTGATCGGCGGCGCGGTGATCGACGCCGGCGACGTGGTCATCGACGGCTCGCTCAGAGGCAAGTTGTCGCGGCTGCAGACGGCGTTGGCACAGTGAAGCAGGGAATGGGCGATCGGGAATAGGGACGAGTTAAAAGCGCAGCCATACCGCTCTCTTCAATCCCCATTCCCGACTCTCCATTCCCGAAAAAATAATCGAAGCCGTCTTCCGCACGTCGCGGAAACGATCAAGGAAACAACAAATGGCTACCACCACGCTCAACCCGTCCGAAATCAGCGAGCTGATCAAGGCCCGCATCGAGAAGGTCAAGCTCGCCGCCGAAGCGCGCAACGAAGGCACGGTCACCTCGGTGTCCGACGGCATCGTGCGCATCCACGGCCTCGCCGACGCGATGCAAGGCGAAATGATCGAGCTACCCACTTCCGATCAGGGCGTGGCCAGCTACGCGCTGGCGCTCAATCTCGAACGCGACTCGGTCGGCGCGGTGGTGCTCGGCGACTACAAGCACCTGCGCGAAGGCGACACCGCCAAGACCACCGGCCGCATCCTCGAAGTGCCGATCGGTCCCGAAC
>JBOHYD010000022.1:0-6613 GCA_050737635.1 Luteimonas sp.
GCGCCGTACTCGGGCGCCATGTTGGCGACCGTCGTCCGGTCGGTCACGGAAAGCGAGGAGCAGCCCTCGCCGTAGAACTCGACGAACTTGCCGACGACCTTCGCTTTCCTGAGCATTTCCGTGACGGTCAACACCAGGTCTGTTGCCGTGCACGCCGGGTGCAGCTTGCCTTTCAGGTTCACGCCCACCACGTCCGGCGTGAGGAAATACACCGGCTGGCCGAGCATGCCGGCTTCGGCCTCGATGCCGCCCACGCCCCAGCCCACGACGCCGATGCCGTTGATCATCGTGGTGTGGCTGTCGGTGCCGAACACGGTGTCGGGGAACGCGCGCAGTTCACCATCGACCTCACGCTCCATCACCACGCGCGCCAGGTTCTCGAGGTTGACCTGATGGACGATGCCAGTGTTGGGCGGCACCACCTTGAAGTTTTCGAACGCCTTCTGTCCCCAGCGCAGGAAGCCGTAGCGCTCCTTGTTGCGCTCGAACTCGATCTTGCCGTTGAGATCCAGCGCGTCGGGACGACCGAACACATCGACCTGCACCGAGTGGTCGATCACCAGTTCCGACGGGATCAGCGGATTGATCTGCGCGGCGCTGCCGCCGAGCTTGGCGACGGCGTCGCGCATCGCCGCCAGATCGACCACGCAGGGCACCCCGGTGAAGTCCTGCAATACCACGCGCGCCGGCATGAAAGCGATTTCGGTGTCGGGCTCGGCCTTGGCATTCCAGTTGGCGACCGCCTCGATGTGATGCTTGCCGACGGTGATGCCGCCGTCCTCGTGGCGCAGCAGGTTTTCGAGCAGGATCTTCATCGAATACGGCAGGCGGGCGAGGTCGAACTGCGCACCGAGCTTGGTCAGGCTGGAATAGACGTAGGACTTGCCGTTGACATCGAGCTGCGCGCGGGTGGCGAAGGAGTCGGCCATGTGGGGGCTCCGTGGCTTGAGGAAGGGGAGGGCGGGCCATCTCACCGCCGTTAGCCGCGTAATTATGCCGGAAGCGGGGGCATTCGGCAGCGCTTCGGGGTGGGATTCTGTGTGTGTGCGTGTGCGTGTGCGCGCAGGGTTGCGGCTGTGCCGCGGCGTGATCTGCGGATCGAGTGATCAATCATCGATCGAAATGTCGGTTGCTGTCCGTGGCACCGCGGTATCCGCGCATGACCTTCCGCTCCAGCCATCCATGGCCGGGCCGTTCGAGGGCGCGGCAGACGCTTTGAAGGCGTCCGCCAAGTGCGTCCTCTCAGCCAAGTTCACTGTCGATGGCGGCGAGCATGTTCCGGCGCTGCAGCAGGAAATCGAACAGCGAGCCGCCGAGCTGTCGCCACAACACCGCCGAGCGCACCGCGGCGAGCAGCAGCGCGCGGATTTCCGATACCACATCGGCCTGCGCGAGGTAATGCGGATTGCCCTGCACCATCACCTTCGGACGCAGCTGGCTGATGGTGTCGGCATACAGCGCGCCAAGCAGCGCGAGCACCTCGGGGTGGCTGCTGCCGAGTTGTGCGGAGGTGATCGATGCCGCCGCGATGCCTTCCTGCACGCGTGCGACCATGAGCTGATTGCGCACAAAACGGCGCTCAAGCTGCAGCACCGCCAGGCCGAGCCGCGGCAGCGCCTCGTCCTTGTTCTGGTTGCTGAGATATTCCTTGAGCAGGTGCAGACCCGGACGCACTGCCTCGGAGCTGCCATACACCGATTGCGGTGAGTCGGCATCGACGCGCAACACGCTGTCGATCGCGGTCGCTACCACGGCGGCTTCGGCCTGGCCGGTTTCGGCGATGCGGCGCACCTCGCGGAGCGCCTGCATCAGCCCGGCGAGGGCAAGGACACGCTCATGGATCATGCGGCGGAACTCCGTTCGATCGAATGGGAAAGATGAGGGTCTAGCGGCGCGTCGGTCGCGGCGATCACCGCGCCGCCGAGGCAGACGTCGTCGTCGTACAGCACCAGCGACTGTCCCGGCGTCACCGCGCGTTGTGCATCCGCAAAACGCACCTCCAGCGTACCGTCGTCGATGACGCGCACCTCGCAGGGCTCGTCGCGCTGGCGATAACGCGACTGCGCGGTGCAGCCGAAGCGCGCGGCGGGCGGGGCACCGGCGATCCAGTGCGCGGTCTCGGTCCAGGTGGTCTTTGACTGCAGATAACGGCTGTCGCTGCCTTGATCGACGGTCAGCACATTGCTGGCGATGTCTTTGCCGACCACATACCACGGCGCGGCGTCGAAACCGCGCACGCCGCCGAGCTGCAGGCCCTCGCGCTGGCCGAGGGTGAAATAGAACACTCCCGGATGCGTGCCGAGCACACGGCCGTCCGGCGTGCGTATCGCGCCGGGCTTGGCCGGCAGATAGCGCGCGAGAAAGCCACGGAAATCGCGCTCGCCGATGAAGCAAATGCCGGTGGAATCCTTCTTGGCGGCGGTCGGCAGTCCGGCGTCGGCGGCAAGGCGGCGGACGTCGACCTTGGCCAGTTCGCCGAGTGGAAACAGCGTCGCGGCCAGCTGCGCCTGTCCGAGCTGATGCAGAAAATAGCTCTGGTCTTTGCCGCGATCGTTCGCCCGCAGCAGCCGCCAGCGGCCGCCGAGGTGGGCGATGCGGGCGTAGTGGCCGGTGGCGATGCGCTCGGCGCCAAGCGCGCGTGCGGCGTCGAGAAAATGCTTGAACTTGATCTCGCGGTTGCACAGCACGTCGGGGTTAGGGGTGCGTCCGGCCGCGTACTCGGCGAGGAAATGCGCGAACACGCCATCCCAGTACTCGGCCGAGAAATCGCGAAAATGGATCGGCAGGCCGAGCCGGCCGCAGACCGCGACCGCGTCGCGGCGGTCGTCGTCGGCGCGGCAGCCGCCGCTGCCGGCCGCTTTCGGCTTCCTGCCTTCAGCGGCACTCGCGCTGTCCTGCGCATCGTCGTCGGCCCAGTTCTGCATGAACAGGCCGGCGATCGATTCGCCCGGGTGTTCGCGGGCGCGGTCGCGCAGCAGCAGCGCCGCCACCGACGAGTCGACCCCACCGGACATACCGACCACGGTGCGGATCGCCGACGCCGAGGCGCTCACGACAGCTGCCGCAGCAGCGACAGCGGATAACGCTGGCCTTCGAGGAATCCGGCCACCGCCCGCCAGACCAGCGGACTGCGATGACGCTCGCTGGCCGCGAGCAGTTCGGCCGGGGTCAGCCACAGCGCCCGCACGATGCCCGCGTCGAGCGTGCGTGTCGGGTCGTGCCCGACCGGCTCGGCCGCGAACGCGAAGCGCAGGTAGTGCCGGTGCGTGTCTTCGCCATCGCGCAGCGGCGCGCGCCATTGGTAGGCACCGACAAACGCAGTCAGGCGCACGTCCCAGCCGGTTTCCTCACGGGTTTCGCGCAGCGCGGCCTGTTCGAGGCTCTCGTCGGGCTCGAGATGGCCGGCCGGCTGGTTGAGCACCAACGCGCCGTCGACGCGCTCCTCGACGCACAGCAGCCGGCCGCCGTCGACCACGACCGTGGCCACGGTGACGTCGGGCTGCCAGAACCGGCCTTCGCGATCGCTCATGTCGGCATTGTCGTGCGTCGAAGCGCATCACGTCCACGTCAGGCGGCCCCGAGCTTCGTATAATTGGCCGATGGCAAGAAAGAACGAACCCGACCACGACCACGGCGTCGCGGTCGAAACCAGCAAGCCGGAGGTGGCGCGACCGCCGCTGTATTCGGTCATGCTGCTGAACGACGACTACACGCCGATGGACTTCGTAATCGACGTGCTGACGCGGTTTTTCAGCATGAACATCGACAAAGCCACCCAGGTGATGCTGCACGTCCATACCCGCGGTCGTGGCGTCTGCGGGGTGTACACGCGCGAGGTGGCGGAGTCGAAGGTCGCTCAGGTCAACGAGTACTCGCGCCTCAACCAGCATCCGCTGCTGTGCACCATGGAAAAAACCTGACGCGATCGAACGGGAGTGAACTTCGCACCACAGATGCAATACTGCGTCTCGCATCTGCGCAGGCTTGCGGGACGTAGCACAAAAGGCCTACAACACGGATGTGGCAGGGCATGGAAAAACGCCCCGCTGACCCCACGTTGATCGCAGTGCTCTCCAGGAGGCGTCCGCGCCATGTTCAGCAAAGATCTCGAGTACTCCATCGGCCAGTGTTACAAGCGCGCTCGCGAAGCGCGCGACGAATACATGACCGTCGAACACCTGCTGCTGGCCCTGCTCGACAATCCGTCGGCGGAAGGGGTCCTCAAGGCAACCGGCGCCGACTTCCACCGCCTGCGCAGCGATCTGGAGCAGGCGATTTCCAACTCGGTGTCCAAGCTGGCCGATGACGATGGCCGCGACACCCAGCCGACGCTGGGTTTCCAGCGCGTACTGCAGCGTGCGGTCTACCACGTGCAGTCGTCGGGCAAGAAGGAGGTCGCCGGCGCCAATGTGCTGGTCGCGATCTTTGGCGAGAAAGATTCGCATGCGGTCTACTACCTCAACCAACAGGACGTGAACCGTCTCGACATCGTCAACTACCTGTCGCACGGCATCGCCAAGACCGGCGGCGACGAGCCGCGCGAGTCCGAGGACGCCACGCAAAAGACTGAAGGCGGCGACGGTGAGGGCAAGAGCGATGCGCTGGCCGACTTTGCCAGCAATCTCAACATGCTTGCCGAGGACGGCAAGATCGATCCGCTGGTCGGCCGCGCCGACGAAATCGAGCGCACCATCCAGGTGCTGTGCCGCCGTCGCAAGAACAACCCGCTGTACGTCGGCGAGGCCGGCGTCGGCAAGACCGCGATTGCCGAAGGCCTGGCCAAGCGCATCGTCGACGGCGAAGTGCCCGAGGTGCTGGCCGGCGCGGTGATCTTCTCGCTCGACCTTGGCGCACTGGTCGCGGGCACCAAATACCGCGGCGATTTCGAGAAGCGGCTGAAGGCGGTGCTGACCGCATTGAAGAAAATCCCCAATGCGGTGCTGTTCATCGACGAGATCCACACCATCATCGGCGCCGGCTCGGCGTCGGGCGGCACGATGGACGCCTCCAACCTGATCAAGCCGGCACTGGCGTCTGGCGAGTTGCGTTGCATCGGCTCGACGACGTTCCAGGAATACCGCGGCATCTTCGAGAAGGACCGCGCGCTGGCGCGGCGCTTCCAGAAGATCGACATCGTCGAGCCGACCGTCGGTGAGACCGTCGAAATCCTGCACGGCCTGAAGCCGCGCTACGAACAGCACCACGGCGTGACTTATGCCGACGACGCGATCCAGGCTGCGGTCGACCTGTCGGTCAAGCACATCGGCGACCGCCTGCTGCCCGACAAGGCCATCGATGTGATCGACGAGGCCGGCGCGCGTCAGCGCCTGTTGCCGATGGGCCTGCGCAAGTCGGTGATCGATGTCGAGGAAGTGGAAACCATCGTCGCCAAGATGGCGCGCATTCCGGCCAAACAGGTCAGCGCGTCGGACAAGGGCGTGCTCGAGCATCTCGAGCGCAACCTCAAGATGGTGATCTTCGGCCAGGATCCGGCGATCGGCACGCTGACCTCGGCGATCAAGCTCGCGCGTTCGGGGCTGGGCCAACCCGATAAGCCGATCGGCAACTTCCTGTTTGCCGGCCCGACCGGTGTCGGCAAGACCGAGGTCACCAAGCAACTCGCGCTGCAGCTCGGCATCGAGCTGGTGCGCTTCGACATGAGCGAATACATGGAGTCGCATTCGGTATCGCGGCTGATCGGTGCGCCGCCGGGCTATGTCGGTTTCGACCAGGGCGGGCTGCTGACCGAAAAGATCGTCAAGACGCCGCACTGCGTGCTGTTGCTCGACGAGGTCGAAAAGGCGCACCCGGACATCTTCAACATCCTGCTGCAGGTCATGGATCGCGGCATCCTCACCGACACCAACGGTCGCGAGGCGAACTTCCGCAACGTAATCCTGGTGATGACCACCAATGCCGGCGCCGCGCAGGCCGCCAGACGCACGATCGGCTTCACCCGGCAGGACCACAGCAGCGATGCGATGGAAGTGATCCGCAGGAGCTTCACGCCGGAGTTCCGCAACCGGCTGGATGCGATCGTGCAGTTCCAGGCGCTGGGTCTCGACCATATTCTGCGCGTGGTCGACAAGTTCCTGATCGAGCTCGAGGCGCTGCTGCACGAGAAAAACGTCACCCTGTCGATCACGCCGACCGCGCGCGACTGGCTGGCCCAGCACGGCTTCGACCCGCTGATGGGCGCACGGCCGATGGCGCGGGTGATCCAGGACAAGATCAAGCGTCCGCTGGCCGATGAACTGTTGTTCGGCAAACTGGTTGGCGGCGGCCGGGTCGATGTCGACGTGGTCGACGGCGAGATCGTGCTCGACGTGCAGGCCGAGCCGGAGAAGCGGCTACCAGTGACGGTGTAGGAGCGCAGTTGGGGGCGCGGTATTTTTTTCTGCGCCCCCCAAAAAAAGCCGAAAGCATCGCGCCGATGCGGCGCTCCTACAAAATAAAGGCAGCCACTGACGCGAATAAACAACCCCGCCCCAAGGGGCGAGGTGGGTCTGTCAAACGAACTGTGTAACTGATGTTTTCACAGCGCCGCCAACGGCACGCGCTCTTCGCCGAACATCGTCTGGAAGCTCTGCAACGCAGGCTTCCAGTGATGGAT
>JBOHYD010000023.1:0-18221 GCA_050737635.1 Luteimonas sp.
GCTGCTGGAGCCGATCGGGAACCTCCCGCCAGCGGAAGCGGAAGACGCTTACTATCGGCAACAAGCCGAGCACGCCAAAGCGGCGTGACTCACACCAAATGGCCTCCGGGATTCCCGGGGCGGTTCAGCATCGGACAACGCCGTGTCCAGCAGATCGGTCGTACGCACGCGGTACAGCTTGTTGCCGTTCATCGTGCCGAAGTACAGCCATGCCTCGTCCGCGTCGAGTCCGATCGGATTCAGCCCCACGCGCGCCGGTGTCCGGGCGGTGCCTTCGCCTATCGTCAGCACGCGCCCCTCCGCCACCAAGTCTTGGTTCTCGGGCTGCAGATAGGGATGATTCTTCAGCAGCCAGCGGGAACGGCCGGTGTTCATGTCGAGCACGACCAATGCCGGCGTGCCGCCAAGGGCGGTGTCGGCGATAAAGGCGGTGTTGTGGCGCAAGGACACTTGGAAGTCGTTGAGGAACGACACCGGCTGATCCGCCGGAACGGAAAAGTCGTAAATGCGTTTCAGCCGGTCGGCACGCGTGTCCCACCCCACCAGTCTTGGAGCGATCCTCGCCCGCACACCGGTGTCGAGAATCCACACCACGCCGTTGGCGTCTGTGCGTATGCCCAGGGGTGCATCGAAGCCGGACCCGTCGGCTTTGCGTCCGCCGGTTCCCCACTCGGCGTTGGGGAACACACGCGTTGTGCCGTCGCGTGCGACTTCCACAACGCGATCGTCCGCGCCATGAAAAGGGTGCAAGGTGGTGATGATGCGATTATCCGGAGTCACGGTGATGTTGCCGGGGGCCTGCTGCATGCGGGCGACAACCTCGACGCGATGGTCGCTCTTTGGTTGATGCGCGCACGCGGACAATGCGGCAAGGACAAGCCCCAGCGCCAAAGCCCGCTGCGGCTTCGATGCCGAGCGTTTGCACGGCGCGACATTGCCGTCTCGGTGCATGGTCGGTGTAGGAACGGCCTTTGAAATCATGTCGATACGCTCGCCGAAGAAGGATGAAGTCCGTACTCAATATAGAGATGCCGACGTCAGCGATAAACCCAGCCTCGCTCACAACATCCGTGCGTCCGCGTCATGAACGACCGCCGAAAAATCGGCGAAACGCTCCGCCAACGGAAGGTCCCACCGCGGCGGATCCGGAAACGCCTGCACAAGCGTGTCGGCCATGAGCCGTACTTTCTTTGGCAGTTGTCGCGCGGTGGGGAAGAGCAAATAGATACCGCTGTAATCGAACTCGTACTCCGGCAACACCCGAACCAGTTCGCCGCTGAGTAGCGCCGATCCGATCGAAAAGGTGGCGCCGGGCGCCACTCCAAGCCCTTGTTTCGCGGCTTCGGTGGCGACCTCGCCGTTGTTTGAAATCACCGGACCGGATACGGCGACGGTCATCGGACCCTCAGCTCCAGACAGCCGCCATACGTGAGGTTGGCTATGCGCCATGAATACAAGGCAGTCGTGTTCGACCAATTCGACGGCCGTTTGCGGTGTCCCGCGTCGTTGCAGGTAATCAGGCGACGCCACCAGCAGCTTCCGATTGCTGCATAGCCGGCGGGCGACCAATCTGGAATCCGGAACCGCACCTACGCGAATGGCGAGGTCGATGCCCTGCTCGATCAAGTCGACATAACGATCGGTAAAGTTGATGTCCAGTTTCAGCAAAGGAAAGCGTTGCATAAATTGCGCCAGCAACGGCAGCACATGCAAACGCCCGAAAACGGTCGGGACCGTCATCCGCAGCACCCCGCGCGGTGCAAGGCTGTCGCGTGCGACCTCGTCCTGCGCATCGGCTACGCTGCGCAATATTTCGACGGCGCGCGCGAAAAACAACGAGCCTGCAGGCGTCAAGGACAACTTGCGGGTCGAGCGCTGCAGAAGCCGCGCACCCAGACGCGCTTCCAGGCGCGACACGATCCGACTGACTCCAGAAGGCGTCAGCGTATGCATTGCCGCCGCCTGCGCAAAGCTGGCGCGCTTGACTACGCTCACAAACACGCAGAGCTCATTGGTTTCGATCATCGGCGGAGGTCTCGTTGCTGAGGTCGTTGCTTGCTTTCGCCGCGCACAGCCCGCGAGCGGGCGACGTAGGCTCTCGTAGTGCAGCCTGGGCACGGCTGAGGATCCCGGGATAACCCCGGCCCGGAGACCGCTGCATCTGCCCCAACCGATCGAATCCGGGAAGGCTTTTCATGTGCCTGGCCATCCTCGTCCGCCTTGCGGGATCCGGCAGTTCCCTTTGCAGAGCCCCGCTGTTCTGCGTCGCTCGCTCGAGGTTGGAAGTCGCCCACTATGATTTCCGCCGTTCCATGCACAGGCGAAGGCCCCATCACCCGCGCGCCGCCTTTCCGGTAACCTCGGATCACCTCGCGCAACTGCGCTCCCGGACGGCCGGGCACGCTATCGAACCTCAGCAACGTTGCCAAACCGACCGCCGGCAACACCTTGCCGGTCTTCGGTGGCGCTTTCATCACGCCTGAGCTGTCCGTCGAGGTCGCCGACATGGATCGAGCGGAGGCTCCCGCCGACGATACCAACGGCGACGCCAGCATCGCCCCAAGGCCGATACCAAGGACGCCTCTGATGCGTTCGCAATGCGTCTCCGGTACCGGCTTGTCGGCGATTGACGCCATCATCGATCCTCTTGGCTGCATTCGGATCATGCCTGCTTGCGTGCACCATCGGCTACGGATGTCGGTGCTCCGCGCCTCTGTGTCGCTACGCCACAATAGACGGATGGATGGGCGATAGAAGCGAGCCCGGCCGGGAATAAATGCCTCTGCGGTCACTTTTCCCATGATCCAGGCCCACGAACGACAACCAGAAAAATCCCGCCCTGCCCTGCACCGGACCTTCCTCCGGTGGATTCAACCGCGAAGTGCATTCCCTACCGAAGTAGCGGGCCGGGAATCCACCGGATTTGTTTTGCGTCCTGTTTTGCGATTATGATCGCCGTTCCGCCATGGACTGGCATCACCCAAAATATTATCCGGAGTTATCGATGTCGATCAATCTGAACACCCTGTCGCCGCGCGAGCTCGACGCCCTGATCACCCAGGCCAAGCAGCGCAAGACCACGTTGAAAAAGCGCAAGCCGATCGCCGCCGTGCGCGCCAAGCTGGCCGCACTGGCCACCGCCGAGGGCTATAGCGTCGAGGAGGTTTTCGGCGGCAAAGCCCCGCGCGCCGCCAAGGCACCCACCGCCAAGCAGGCGACCAAGAAGGGCCGCAAGCTCGGCAAGGTCGCGCCGAAGTACCGCAATCCGGCCAATGCCAAGGAAACCTGGACCGGCCGCGGCAAGCAGCCGCGCTGGATGTCCGCACTGACCAGCAAGGGCAAGAAGGCCGAGGATTTCCTGATCAAGAAGTGAGTGCGGCCGGGATAACCGGCCCCTCCTCTACAGATTCCGCCGCGTCGGCAACAACAGATTGCCGAACAGCAGACCGGCGACGAGTGCCAGCAGGATGTTCAGCACCGCGAGCGCGGCCTGCTGGCCGGCGGCGATGTCCTGCTGCTGGATCAGCGTCAGCAGGCTGCGCACGCTGGTGCTGCCGGGCACCATCAGGATGATGCCGGGCACCCGCACCAGCGCACCCGGACGCTGCGCCCAGCGCGCGTAGCCGTTGCCGGCAGCGGTGACCGTCAGCGCCGCGAGAAAGATCCCGACCGGGCTGCCCCAGGCCTCGCCGACCAACCGCGAAATCAGGTAACCGGTCGCCGCGGCGAGCATCACCAGCAGATAATCGCGGCGGCTGGCGCGGAACAGCACCGCGAACGCAAGCGCGGCGATAGCGAGCGCGAGCCATTCCACCCAGTCCGGCTGCGGCCGCAGCGCGCGGATCTGCGGGTCGATGCCGAGCACCTGCGCGAGCGTCAGCGCGATCATCACACCGACAGTGAGTTTGATCATCGTGCTGACCGCGCCGGCAAAGCGCGCGGCGCCCGACATCAGGTGCTGGCTGGTCAGCTCGTTGACCGCGTTGGTCAGCGCCATGCCGGGCATCAGCACGATCAGCGACGCGATCACCACGGTGTTGAGGTTCAAAGGCCCAACATAACTCGCGACCGCGGTCGCGACCGTGGCCGCGATCATCGCCGAGATCGCATCGCTGGCCTCGTTGAGGCGCGGCCGGCGCGTGCTCGACCACTGCATCACCCCGACCAACAGACCGATCAGCCCGGCGGTCGCGATGTCCAGCCACGGCAGCCGCAGCAGCCCAGCGACGCTCGCCGACGCCAGGCCGAAGCCGAGGATCCGCAGCACCGCACTGCGCCAGCCGACCGGGCGGTCGAGCGCACGCAGCGCGGCGTAGCCTTCGGCCAGACCGACGCGGCCGGCCATTACGTCCTCGGCGATGCGATCGGCCTCGCAGAGTTTGTACAGGTCGGTGTCGCCGGGCGGCACGCGGATCACCCGCGTGGTGTCGCTGTCACCCGGCGGTCGCGCCGGATCGTTGAACGACAGCACCATGCCGGTCGGATTGACCCACGGCTCGCACTCCAGCCCGAGGGTCTGCGACACCGACACCAACGCGCCTTCCAGGCGCTGCGCCGTGGTGCCGTAAGCGTGCAAGCGCTCGGCCAGCTCAACCACAAAGGCGATGCGGGCGGCGTAGCCGATGGTCTGCGGAAAGGCGTGCGACATGCGCATAAGGATCGCATGCACGCTGCGCGAGGGACACGCGCGCGCCGGACATGCGTGAATGCCACCCGCGCATGGGCACCGTCGTGCACGGTGCAGCCTGTATCCTCGGGCCGCGAAACCCGCAGACCTTGCGCCCAGCGCCCATGGCAGCCCCCACCAGCCACGCACCGAGCATCGACACCGACCCGCACGACAGCGGACGGCTGCGCCTGCGCGGTAACTGGACGCTCGAGCATGCGCTCAACGTTGGCAGGATCCTGCGCGACAGCGACGCGCCGGTGCGCGAAATCGATGCCACCGCGCTCGACCGGCTGGACTCCGCTGGCGTGTTGCAGCTATTGCGCTTCGCGCGCCGCCGCGGCCTCGACGACGGTGCGTTCGCGTTCCGGCCCGATCACCACGCGCTGGTCGCAGCGATCGAGGATGTCGACGACGATCGCCCGAAGAAGAGACGCGAGTACGGATTCACCGCCGCGCTCGGCCGCCTGGGCTTCGCTGCGGTCGACAACTACCGGGAAGTGATCGCGCTGATCAGCTTTCTCGGCGAGTTTCTCGTCAAGCTCGGCCGCGTGCTGCTGCAGCCGCGCCGCCTGCGCATCACCTCGACCGTGCACCACATGGAGCAGGTCGGCCTCGACGCGGTGCCATTGGTCGCGCTGCTGTCGTATCTGGTCGGCGCGGTGATCGCGTTTCTCGGCTCCAGCATCCTGCAGGATTTTGGCGCGATCATTCTCGTCGTCGAACTGGTCGATATCGCATTTTTGCGCGAGTTCGGCGTGCTGCTGACCGCGATCCTGCTCGCCGGCCGCACCGCGAGTGCGTTCACCGCGCAGATCGGCGCGATGGTCAGCCGCGAGGAGGTCGACGCGATCCGCACCCTCGGCCTCGATCCGATCGAACTGCTGGTGATCCCGCGCGTGCTCGCGCTGACGGTGATGCTGCCGCTGCTGACCTTCATCGGCATGATCGCCGGCCTGTTCGGCGGCATGTCGGTCGGTGCGTTTTCGCTGGATATCCCGCCGCAGGCGTACTTCGCGCGCATGCACGACACCATCGCACTCGGCGACTTCGTCGTCGGCATGGCCAAGGCGCCGGTCTTCGCGCTGGTAATCGGGCTGATCGGCTGCCTCGAAGGCCTGCAGGTGCAGGGCACCGCGCAGTCGGTCGGCGAGCGCACCACGTCGAGCGTGGTGCAGACGATCTCGCTGGTGATCATCATCGACGCGGTCGCGGCGATCTGGTTCATGCACATGGGGTGGTGAGATGCCGGGACTCGGGACTCGGGACTCGGGAAAGCGTATCGCGGTTGCCCGTCATCCCGGCGCACGCCGGGACCCAACTTCACGCAGCGCCGAATTGAAGAAAACCGGCATTACTCCACGTCATCGCGCTTTCACCTTGCAGACGCAGGCACCATGACGACACCATCTCCACACCTGCTTCCCCACCCGCCGCATGTCTGACACGGCCGCCACCCACGCGCCCATCATCCGCATCCGCGGCCTGGTCAATCACTTTGGCGAGCAGGTCGTGCACGACGGCGTCGATCTCGACGTGCGATGTGGCGAGATCCTCGGCGTGGTCGGCGGCTCGGGCACCGGCAAGTCGGTGCTGATGCGCTCGATCCTCGGCCTGCGCCGGCCCAACGCCGGCGAGATCGAGGTGCTCGGCGTCGACGCGCGCGCCGACGACCAACACACCCGCCTGCACATCGAGCGCAACACCGGCGTGCTGTTCCAGGACGGCGCGCTGTTCTCGTCGCTGAGCGTCGGCGAAAACGTCCAGGTGCCGCTCAAGGAGCACCACCCCAACCTTCCCGACAGCCTGTGCTACGAGCTCGCGCTGCTGAAGGTCAAGCTCGCCGGCCTGCCGGCGAATGCGATCGACAAACTGCCTTCGCAATTGTCCGGCGGCATGCGCAAGCGCGCCGGCCTGGCCCGCGCGCTGGCGATGGATCCGCCGCTGCTGTTTCTCGACGAACCCACCGCCGGACTCGACCCGATCGGCGCATCGGCCTTCGACCGGCTGATCCGCACCCTGCAGCAGGCGCTCGGGCTGACGGTGTTCATCATTACCCACGACCTCGACACCCTGTACGCGATTTGCGACCGCGTCGCGGTGCTCGCCGACCGCAAGCTGATCGCGATCGGTGCACTCGACGAGATCCAGGATCTCGAGCATCCGTGGATCAATGACTACTTCAACGGTCCGCGCGGGCGCGCGGCGCGGAATGCCGGGAATGGGGAATGGGGAGTGGGGAATCGATGACCGTCCACTTCGCTCGATGCGTCATTTTGCCGCGTCCACGCCGCATGATCGGCGTACAGGCGCCATGCTCCATGCTGTTGCACTTGCTGCTCCCGATTCCCCATTCCCCATTCCCGGCCTAAAGCCATGGAAACCAAAGCCAACTACGTGATGATCGGTGCGTTCACGGTCCTGGTGACGCTGTTTCTGCTCGGTTTCGCTCTGTGGGCGGCGAAATATTCCTCCGACAAGACCTGGCAGGAATACGACGTGACCTTCTTCGAACCGGTCACCGGCCTCACTCAGGGCAGCAGCGTGCTGTACAACGGCATCGCGATCGGCACCGTCGAGAGCCTGAATCTCGCGCCCGAGGATCCGCGCCAGGTAATCGCCCGCGTCAAGCTGCGTGAAGACGCGCCGGTGCGCTCGGACACACGCGCCAAACTGTCGATGACCAGCCTGACCGGCAGCCCGATCATCCAGCTCAGCGGCGGCGATCCGCGCAGCCCGCCGCTGCGCATGGCGCCGGGGCGCGAGGTGCCGGTGATCCAGACCACGCCGTCGGCGCTGCAGAACATCGCCGCCACCGCCAACCGCCTGGTCGAACGCCTCGATCAGGCGCTCAGCGAAGAAAACCTCAAGCGCATCTCCGACACCCTGGCCCACCTCGAATCCGTCACCGGCGCGGTCGCCGACCAGCGCAAGGACTTGAGCGCGCTAGTGGTCAATGCGCGCAAGGCCAGCGAGCAACTCAACGCAACGCTCGACACCACCAACCGCGCGGTCGGCTCGATGGACCGCGAGCTGGTGCAAAAGCTGCCGGCGCTGATCGCCAAGCTCGACAGCACGCTGACCCGGCTCGACTCGGCCGCCAACGGTGCCGACACCATCCTCAACGAAAACCGCGGCGCGATCAGCAGCTTCGCCAACGACGGCCTGTCGCAGCTCGGCCCCACGCTCGGCGAACTGCGCTCGCTGATCCGCGACCTGCGCCGGATCAGCGACCGTCTCGACGCCAGCCCCGCGCGCTACCTGCTCGGTCGCGACGCGCCCAAGGAGTTCGAGCCGAAATGATCTTGACGGGAATGGGCAATCGGGAATCGGGAATGGCAAACGCAAAAGCTAAAACGGTCCTTGCCGCGCTCGCGTTGCTCGCCTGCGCGATGCTCGGCGGCTGCGCATCGCTGCTCGGCGGCGGCGAGAAGAGCCAGTCGACGCTGTACGCACCCGACCCGCGCATCGCCGCGGATCCCTCGTGGCCGACCGCCGACTGGCAACTGTCGGTCAGCCGGCCGTCGTCCGCGCGCATGACCGACACCTTGCGCATCAGCGTGCGGCCGACGCCGGACGAGGTGCAGGTCTACAAGGGCGCGGCATGGGCCAAGCTGCCGAGCGATCTGGTCGAGGACACACTGACCCGTGCACTCGAGGACTCCGGCCGCATCAACGCGATCGCGCGTCAGGGTACCGGCGTCGCCGCCGACTACAAGCTGGTGATGGACCTGCGCCGCTTCGAGGCCGACTACGCCGGCAACGCGCTGCCGTCAGCGACCATCGAGATCAACGCCAAGCTGCTGCACACCATCGACCAGGGCATCGTCGGCTCGCGCACCTTTCTGCACGCCGAGCCCGCCGCAACCGCTAACGTCAAGGACGTCGTCGATGCCTTCACCAAAAGCCTTACGCGCACCGGCGCGGACATGGCGCTATGGGTCCTGCAGACCGGCAACGCCCACGAGGCGTCGGCGCATGCCGATGGAGCGCCGGCCAAACGGCATCGCTAGACCTTGTCGCCACGCTGCCAAAATGCGCGTGCGTGCGCGTCGGACGCGCCGCGCCAACGTGCAGATCCGGCAGGATGTGCAAAATTTCCTGACAATCTTACGGTTTCAATGCGATTCCTTTGATCCTTGGTGCACCCGTTGATATCACCTCTCAAAAATCTGCTGCGTGGCAGCGCCTTCCGCACGCTGCGGTTTTTATTCCGCTTGATTCCGATCAGCGAGCCGCTCCGCGATCGCTTCCGCCTGCGGTTCAGCAAGCGCTTTCCGACGCTCGTGCCGCATACGCCGCGTGGCCGCGTGGGCACGGCGTTGCTGGGCCGGCGGCCGAGACGGCGCTCGGCGGGTCGGGCGATCGGTTACGTCGACGCAAACGTCGCGACGCCGCAGATCGTCGCCGCGCCGGCAAGGCTGATCGCATTTTATCTGCCTCAATTTCACCGCATTCCGGAAAACGACGCCTGGTGGGGGACCGGATTCACCGAATGGCACAACGTCACCCGCGCGCTGCCGCAGTTTGAAGGCCACGCACAGCCGAGGCTGCCGGCCGACCTCGGCTACTACGACCTGCGCGACGCGCGCGTGATGCGCGCGCAGGCGGCGCTTGCCAAAACCGCCGGCATCGAGGGTTTCTGCGCTTATTTCTATTGGTTCGCGGGCAAAACGCTGCTCGAAGCACCGATCTCGCAATGGTTGAACGACGCGGACATCGACCTGCCGCTGTGCCTGTGCTGGGCGAACGAAAGCTGGACGCGCAGCTGGGACGGACGCCCCGGCGACACCTTGATCGCTCAGAGCGACAGCGACGACGACGCGCTCGGCTTCATCGCCCACATCGCGCGCTACCTGCGCGACCCGCGCTACATCCGCATCGACGGCAAGCCGCTGCTGCTGGTGTATCGGCCGGACCTGTTGCGCAACCCGCGCAAGACCAGCGCCGCTTGGCGCAAATGGTGCATCGATCGCGGCATTGGCGAGATCGTGCTGGCCTATGTGCAGGGCTTCGAGCGGCCCGATCCACAGGACCTCGGCTTTGATGTCGCGGTCGAATTTCCGCCCAATCTGGCCACGCCGCAGGACCTCACCTCGCGGCAGCTCCTGCTCAACCCCGATTACCGCGGCAACGCGCTGGACTGGCGCGAACTCGCCGCCGACGCCATGCAGCGCCCGCTGCCCGCCTACCGCTGTTTTCCGGCCGTGAACTGCGGCTGGGACAACGCGCCGCGACAGCCTGGCCAGGGCCGCAGCTATCTTCACGCATCGCCACGTCGCTACCGCGACTGGCTTCAGCACACCATCGAGCACCGGCTCGCGAACCGTCCAGCGCCCGATCGCGTGGTCTTCATCAACGCCTGGAACGAATGGGCCGAAGGTGCCGTGCTCGAGCCCGACACGCGGCTCGGACACGCCTGGCTGCACGCGACGCGCGATGCGGTCAATCGCGCCGCCGGCAGGGATCGACGCGCGGCGCCCGAACAGCGCCCATGCGTGGTGATCCACGCCTGGTATGCCGACGTCTTCGACGATCTGCTCGGCACGCTGCAAGCCACTGGGATCGATTGGCGTTATGTCGTGACCACCTCACATGAAAAATCCGACGCCATCCGCGCGATCCTGGCGCGACATGGCATCGCGGCGGAGATCGAGGTGGCTGACAATCGCGGCAGGGACATCCTGCCGTTCCTGCGCGTTGCCAACCGGCTGCTGGACGACGGTCAGGACGTCGTCCTCAAGCTGCACACCAAACAATCGCCGCATCGCACTGACGGCGATCAATGGCGCGGCCAACTCGTCGCCGCCCTCGCATCCGCAGGCAACGCCGAACACGCCCTCGCCGCCTTTGCCGCGTCACCGCAGCTCGGCATGCTGGCCGCCGCCGGGCATCTGCAGCCGATGTCGCTTTTCTGGGGCGACAACGAAGACAACGTGAACTACCTGACAGCGCGCCTAGGGCTGGCGCCGATCGATCGCGAACACGCGACATTTGCCGCGGGCAGCATGTTCTGGGTGCGGCTGGAAGCCCTGCGACCGATCCTCGATGCGCACCTCGACGAATGGGAGTTCGAGGACGAGGCCGCGCAGCTCGACGGCACGATCGCCCACGCCGTCGAGCGCCTATTCGCAGTGGCCATCCGCCACGGCGGATTCGATGTCGTGGCGTCGACCCACGGCGAAAAACACCGCGCGCCGCCGTATCGCTTTGCCGACCGGGGATGATGCCGCGAACCGCTCAAACGACGCCGGCATCCGCCCCACGACCGCGCGCAGTAGGCGTTACAAAACGATCCGCCGAAACGTCAAATTGATCCGCTCTGCCACCGGCTTTGCGGTGCGCGGCAGCGCATGCTTGTAGTTGCGCTGGGTGTCGCCAGCCATCAGCAGCAGGCTGCCGTGCGGCAGGTCAAGCGCGGTGCGCAGCGACGGCTTGCCGCGGTGCTTGAGCAGAAACCGCCTTGTCGCACCGAGCGACAGCGAGGCGATCACCGGCTGCGCGCCGAGCGCGCGCTCGGCGTCGCTATGCCAACCCATCGCGTCGCGGCCGTCGCGGTAGCGGTTGGCGAGCACGCTGTTGAAGTCGACACCGGTGACCTCATGCAGACGCTGGCGGATCGCCAGCAACGCACCGGGCCACGCATGCGGCGCGAAGCGCGTGCCGGAATAGGTGTAGTCGGTGTCCGGATCGCCGATCCAACAGCTCAGTCGCGGCGAATCGACCTCGCGGCCGAACAGGCCGATGCGGTGCACTTCCCAGGTGACGGCACTGCGCAGTTCGGCAAGCAGCGCATCGGCGCGGAGCATCGACAGCCAGTGCGTATCGATGCGGATATCGGCATCCACGAGCGCGATCCGCTGCAGCGCGTTCACGGCGTGCCGGTGGCGGCGCGCACGGCGGCCATGTCGTCGCGATGGCGGCGTGCGTATTGCGGCGAGAACAAGCTCAGGCGATGGTTGCGCAGCAACCCTATCAAGGCGACGCGGCCCTCGACCGGCAGTACGCACAGATCCATGCCGCTCGCACAGGAGACCGGCGGATGCAGCGGATCGCGTGCCACCAGTGCCATCGACACCGCCATCTGCCGGTTGTGCGCATCGATGCCCGGCTCGCGCTGCTTGGCGATCCAGGTGATCGGCAGTTGCAGCAGCAGCACCGCGATCGCGACCAACGCGATACCGCGCCGTGCGATGGGCGTCGGGCGCTGCAGCAACCATGCCATCGCCATCAGCAACAGCGCGATTATGCCCAACTGGTAGAAGCTGACGTAGCGCTCCTGGTCCATGTAAGCCACGCCCTTGACGAATACGCGCGCGAACAAGATCGCGCCGACGTGCGCGTAGAACATCAGCATCACCGTGACCGCCGCGAGCCACGCAGCCCCACTGCGCAGGCGCAGCGCCGCCCACCAGAACGCAAGATGCGCGACCAGCATCACCACGCCGATGCCATTGCGCGCAGCGATCGCGTGCGCGCCGAAGATATGCCGCAGCACGTCGGCATTGGCCAGCCCCGACACCGTAGGCAGCGCGAACCACGTCCACCCATCACGCCACTGTGCGGCGAGTGCGGCGATACGTGCGGTCAGCGGCTGGTTGAAGATCGCCTGCGTGGCGCCACTGGTCTCGCCAAACAGCGCGTAGACGACGCGGCTGACCAGCACCGCCGCGACGATCGTCGCCAGCGCCGGCAGCGTGCGTCGCCATGCCCTGGCGTGCGCGCCGTACAGCAGTAGCGCGAGGCCGAGAGCGCTGGCGTCAAGAAACGCCGAATCGTCGCCGACGATGCCCAGCACGAATGTCGCCAGCGCCAGCGGCCACCGTCGTCCTTCGAGCAGCGCATGCCATGCAGCGAGCACCATCGCAAAACTCAGCAGATACAGTGCGAACCACATCGTCACCATCGAATAGGTGTAGATGAACGAGCTGTTGAGCGAATAGAACACGCTGGCCGCCGCGGCAAACGCGATGAAGAACGCAACAGGTCGCCTCACGCCACGCACATCGACAGGCGCACCACCGCGCGTGGCGGCATCGCGGGTCACCACTCGCCATAGCACCAGCGCCGCCGCCGCGCCGAAGGCCATGCCGAGAAAACCTTCGAGCAAAAAGTCCAGGCCGAACCAACGGTAGTTGACCAGCATCACCAGCTTGTTCAGTGGTTGCGCGTGGTCGACGCCGGCACGCTGCACCAGGAAATTGCCGATGTCGAGGCGGCCGGCGATCGCGTCGCTGAGCAGTGGCTGGATGTGGTTCCAGTTGTCCGACGCGATCAGCGACCAGCACACCGCGCGCACGTGCATCACCGCACTGGCGAAGGCAAATACGGTGACCAGCCACATGCCGATATGTGCGCTACGCTGCGGCCCGGCTTGGGCGGCGCTGATTGTCAAGCGTGGAGCTCCGGTGGATGCGAGCGGCCGAGTATATGACCGTCGCCGCGCGACCGCCGCCGTTGCAGCGATGCTGATGCGCTGCCGCATTGAACCGCGCCGCCAGCCGTGCGGCATCGCCCCACAAGCGGGAGAAGCGGCCATCCGGTAACGCGTGTTGGCCGCATGCGCGCGGCACGCGCCGGTATCATTGCCGCCATGCCAGATCCCCCTACAAGGCCGGCGCTAGCGCCAGTACGCAGCGCGTGGTCGGCGACCGTGCTGCAGGCGACGCTGGTGATGGCGACCGTGTTGGTGATCGCGATCGTGCATTACCACGGACAGACGCTGGCACGCGGGCCGGACCAGGCCGACATTCTGCTGGCGATCTTCCACGACGCCAGCCGTGTGATCGCACAGGAAGGCCTGTGGGCCGGGATGTACACCGACGGCCTGCGCGCCGGCATCTCCAACTGGTCCAACCCCAACCTCCATCTCCTGTACCCGCTGTACTTCAACTGGGCGGGCGCGGACGCGAGCGTGTTCGACACCCTCGACCGCCTCAATCACATTATCTATCTGCACCTCGCAATTCTCGGCGGCGGCGGCTTTGTGTTCGCGCGCGCGCTCGGCGTGCGCACGCTGCCGGCAATCGCGGTTGGGCTGGTACTGCCGTGGTTCCCAGCGGTGCGCAGCGCGGCGGCGTGGCCTCAGATCATCGCCGGCATGGCATGGCTGCCGTGGCTATTGGCGTGCCAGGTGCGGCTGTACGCATCGCGCGGCGAGCGCGATGCGCTGCCATCGGTGATCGGACTGGCGGCGACCGCGACGCTGTTGGTGTATGCGCAGCCAGCGCAGAACCTGGTATTCGCGATCGTCGCGTCGGTGGTCGCGTGGCTGTCCGTGGCCACGCACGCGGTCGTCGGTCGCGATCGTGACGCATTGCGGAGATTCCGCCGTCACTGCGCT
Source organism: Luteimonas sp. (assembly GCA_050737635.1). Lineage (GTDB taxonomy): Bacteria > Pseudomonadota > Gammaproteobacteria > Xanthomonadales > Xanthomonadaceae > Luteimonas. The sequence continues at coordinate 14,010 of JBOHYD010000023.1, forward strand.
TGGTTCGCGCTTGCCGCCGTGCTTGTGCTGGCCACCACCGCTACCTACCTGTTCGAGGTGCTGCGCTTCCACGCGCAGTCGATCCGTTGGCTTGGCGAGTTTGGCGGCTTTTTGGTCGGCGATCAGCCGGTGCCGGTCGGCGCACTGCGTTTTCATTCGCTCGCAGGCGACGACGTCGGGCTACTGGCAGCGTTTGAATACCGCAAAGGCATCGGCAACGGTTATCTGGGCGCGGCGCTGGCGGTCTCGGCGCTGTCGCTACTCGGTACGGCGGCACACGCGCGGCAAGCGTCCACGGTGCGCGGCCTAGTTATCTGTGCCGCGATCGCGACCTTGTTCTGCTTCGCTTTCATGGCGCCGCTGATGGTCGCGATCCCCGTGGTCAACAAGGTGCGCGAGATCACTTGGTGGTCGTGCTTGGCGGTCGTGCTGGTGGTGCCGCTCGCTGCGCTCGGCCTGCAGACTCTCCACGAACGCGGCGCGGCCGTGCGGCGCGGCGTGCGCGATTGGCGCGTGTGGCTGTTCTCGGCTGGGTTTGCGCTGGCGGTCCTGGCCACCAGGCTGTCGACACCGGCGCATCGCGACGAGGCGGCGATCGCGCTGGTGCTCGGATTTGCGGCGGTGGCCTGGCCGCTGTGGTCGCGCACCTCTGCCGCGCGCCTTCGCGATGCGGCATCCGCGCTCGTGCTGGTGTGTGCGGTATGGATGCCGTTTCGCTACAACATCGTGTTCGCGCGCAGCGATGCGACCCTGTTCGAGCCCGATCGCGTGCAGGCACGAGAGGACGCCGCGCAGCTGCGCGAGCTACTTGCGGATATCGGCGAGTACCGCATCTCTCTTGACAAGAGCCTGCCCAATCCGCATCTGTTGACCCACACCTACGCTGCAGCCGGCTTTCGCGCCTTGCATGGCGGCATCGGCCCGGACATCTTGCGCAAGTACGAGCTGATCGCCGCGCCGTCACCCGCCGTGGCCGCGCTGTACGGCCTCAAATACACACTGTGGCCGGAATCCGCGCAGCGGCCCGGTGATCGCCGGCTGCGTAAAGCACTGGTGCTGCGCACCGACCCGACCGCGCTGCCGCGGCTGTTCTTCATCGGCGGCGGCCTGCGCGTGGTCGACGACCCGGTCGCGACGTTGCGTGATGCGCATACGACAACGCCGCTGCAGGCGCTGCTCGCACACGGCGATGTACCGGCAGATCTGCCGATCGCCGCGTTCACGCCCGGTGTGCCGACGCTGGTGCTGCCGCGCATCAGCGAAGATCGCCGCACGCGGCTGCGCGCGACCTTCGACAGCGCGGGTCCAGGACTGTTGATCCTCAACGAGGATCCCGAGGCGCGTTGGCATGCGCGCATCGACGCGCGTCCAACGCAGGCGCTGCGCGTGAACGGTTTTCAGACCGCGTTTGCGATCCCCGCCGCTGGACGGCATGTCGTCGAGATCGAGCGACCGGGGCACTTGTTTGGCGGCGCACCTTGAGGATGGCGGCCTAACCGACAAAACGCCGCAGATAACAGGCGTGGGCGCGGTTCTCGGTGCCGGCGTGCGCCGCCGGCAATGATCCGATCTGGCAAGATGACCGCCTCGCTCACGCCACCGATCCGCATGGATTCCGCGCCCGTCCCCGTCAACTCGTTGACCCGGCATATCGCACCGTTACGCGAGCGCCTCGCCGCCGTCGCCGACGAGGTCATCGCCAGCGGCCACTTCGTGCTCGGTCTCGGTGTCGAGACGTTCGAGCAAGCGTTTGCCGACTACTGCGGCGTCGCGCACTGCATCGGCGTCGGCAACGGCACCGATGCGCTTGAGCTGGCGGCGAAGGCCATTGGCGTTGTCCCCGGCGACCGCGTCGCGGTGACCGCAAACGCCGCCATGTATGCCACGAGCGCGGTGCTTGCCTGCGGCGCGCAACCGGTGTTTGTCGACGTGCGCGAGGACGCGACGATCGATGTCGATGCGCTAAGTAAAGCGCTCGTCGCCGACGCCGGCATCTGCGCTGTGGTGGTCACGCACCTGTTCGGCCGGCTCTCGGATGTCGCTGCGCTCGCCACGCTATGCGATGCACACGGCCTTGCAATGATCGAAGACTGCGCGCAGGCGCACGGCGCGCGTGACGCCAGCGGCCGACGCGCCGGTGCGTTCGCCGATGTCGCTGCCTTCAGCTTCTATCCAACCAAGAACCTCGGCGCGCTCGGCGACGGCGGCGCAGTGGTTACCCGCGATGCCGGCATCGCCGCACGCGTGCGCGGCCTTCGCCAATACGGCTGGGAGCGCAAATACGTCAACACCCTCACCGGTGGGCGCAACAGTCGCCTCGACGAACTGCAGGCACGGGCGCTGTCGCTGATGCTGCCGCTGCTCGACGCTTGGAACACTCGCCGTCGCACGATCGCCAACCGCTATTCGCGCGAGATCACTCACCTCGACATCACCGTGCCGGCGGTCGCGAGCGACGACTACGTCGCGCACCTGTACGTTGTGCGCAGCCACCGACGCGACGCATTGCGCGCGCACCTCGCCGACGCCGGCGTGCAGACCGACATCCACTATCCGCTGCCTGATCATCGCCAGCCCTGCCATGCCGGTCGCTACGCCGGCATCCATTTGCCTGTCACTGAACGCCATGCGGCCACGTCGCTGACACTGCCGTGTTTTCCCGAACTCAGCGACGCCGAAGCCGGCATCGTGATCGCCACATGCAACCGCTTCTGAGCACCGCACTGTCGGTGGTGGTGCCGGTGTACGGCAACGCGCAGTCGATCCCCGCGCTGATCGCCGCGCTGCGCGACATCGCGCAGCAAGTCGACGGCGGCTTCGAGGCGGTGTTCGTCGTCGACGGCAGCCCCGACCGCAGCCACGCGCTGCTGCGCGATGCGCTGCCCGCTGCCGGCTTCCGCGCACGACTGGTGCAGCTGACGCGCAATTTCGGCGCGTTTCCGGCGATACGCGTCGGTCTGGAAAAGGCCGAAGGCGAGGTCATCGCGGTGATGGCCGCCGATCTGCAGGAGCCGCCGGAACTTGCGCTGGCCTTCTTGCAACAGTTGCGTGACGGCAGCGCCGACGTCGTCTTCGGCGTGCGCGACAGCCGCCGCGATCCAGCGATCGCCCAGCTGCTGTCGAAGACGTTCTGGTCGCTCTACCGGCGCTTTGTGATGCCGGACATTCCCAAGGGTGGCGTTGATATTTTCGCGGTCAGCCGCCGCTTCCGCGACCGCCTGATCGCCTTGCGGGAGTCCAACACCAGCCTCATTGCGCAACTGTTCTGGCTTGGCGGCGTGCGCGTGTTTGTGCCTTACCAACGTCGCCGCCGCGAACACGGCCGCAGCGCGTGGACATTCGCCAAAAGGCTCAACTACCTGTCCGACAGCGTGTTCGCCTTCAGCGATCTGCCGGTGCGCATCTTGATGGCCACCGGCGCCCTGGCGCTGGCGACCGCCGCAGTGCTCGGCATCGTGATCGTGATCGCCAAGGTGTCGGGTCTGGTCGCGGTGCCCGGGTATGCGGGCACCATCCTTACCATTCTGTTCTTCGGCGCGATCAACACCCTCGGCCTCGGCGTCGTCGGCAGTTACGCATGGCGCGCGTTCGAGAACACCAAGGACCGGCCGTTGGCACTGGTCCATTCCGACCAACGTTTCGACGGACCCGTGACCGGAGAGCGGATGTCGTGAGCCACTTTGTGCACCCCAACGCGTTGTGCGAGAGCACCGACATCGGCACCGGCACGCGAGTGTGGGCGTTCGCGCATGTGCTGCCCGGCGCACGCATCGGTGCCGACTGCAACATCTGCGACGGGGTGTTCATCGAAGGCGACGTCGTCGTCGGCGATCGCACTACGATCAAGTGCGGCGTGCAGCTGTGGGACGGCGTGCGCCTTGGTGACGATGTGTTCGTCGGGCCCAATGCAACCTTCAGCAACGATGCGTTCCCGCGCAGCCGCCGGCCGCCGGCGGCGTATGCGCAGACCATCGTCGAGAACGGCGCGTCGATCGGTGCCAACGCGACGCTGCTGCCTGGCATCCGCATCGGCAGCGGCGCGATGATCGGCGCCGGCGCGGTGATCACGCGCTCGTTGCCGGCAAACGCGATCGTCGTCGGCAACCCGTCGCGCATCGTCGGCTACGTGACCGACTCCGGCGCCACGCTCGCCGATGACGGCCGCGCATCGATATTGGCGCCGTCGGTCGAGGCCACCGAGGTGGGCGGCGT
>JBOHYD010000024.1:0-13623 GCA_050737635.1 Luteimonas sp.
GCCGAAATACTTGCGCGCGATCGAGCTGGTCGACAGCTACGCTGCGCTTAACGGCGGCCACGGCGGCTACTGGGAAGATGTCGGTTACGACTGGTACGGCGGCATTTGAGCGCTCCGCACGTTTCGGTTGCCGCTGACGCCATCTGCCGACCGCGGCCGCGGCCGCGGCCGCTTCCACGGGTGCGCTGTGGCATGACGCGTGCGGCTTTACAATCCACGGCATGAGCAATGTCATGTCGGCCACAGATCACCATGCGACCCTGGCCGGCACGCTGGCCGACTGGACTTTTGGCCCGTCGCCACGCCGCGCGACGCACCAAGTGTCGATCGGCGGCGTGCTGGTCGGCGGCAACGCGCCGGTGGTGGTGCAGTCGATGACCAATACCGATACCGCCGATATCGCATCGACGACCAAGCAGATCGCCGAACTGTGGCGCGCGGGCTCCGAGCTGGTGCGGGTGACGGTCAATAATGCCGAGTCGGCCGCGGCGGTGCCGCGGATCGTCGACAAGCTGGCGATGATGGGCATCAGCGTGCCGATCGTCGGTGATTTCCACTACAACGGCCATCAGCTGCTCACTGATGAGCCGGCCTGTGCGCAAGCGCTGGCCAAGTACCGCATCAATCCCGGCAACGTCGGCTTCGGGCGCAAGCGCGACGCGCAGTTTTCGCAGCTGATCGAGTTTGCGATCCGTTACCAAAAACCGGTGCGCATCGGCGTCAACTGGGGCTCGCTCGACCAGTCGCTCGCGACCGCATTGATGGACGAAAACGCGCTGCGCGCCGAGCCCTGGGACGCCGGCCGCGTGCTGCGCGAGGCGCTGATCCGCTCCGCGCTCGACTCCGCCGCACGCGCGCAGCAGATCGGCCTGCCCGCCGACCGCATCGTGCTGAGCTGCAAGGTCAGCGGCGTGCAGGAGCTGATCGCGGTGTACCGCGATCTGGCCGCGCGCAGCGATTTCGCCTTGCATCTCGGTCTCACCGAGGCCGGCATCGGCAGCAAGGGCATGGTCGCTTCCAGCGCGGCGCTCAGCGTGCTGATGCAGGAAGGCATCGGCGACACCATCCGCATCTCGCTGACGCCCGACCCCGGCGCGTCGCGCACGCTGGAGGTGATCGTCGCCCAGGAGCTGCTGCAGACCATGGGCCTGCGTGCGTTCACGCCGATGGTCACCGCATGCCCGGGCTGCGGACGCACCACGTCGGAGTTTTTTCAGGAGCTCGCGAAAGTGGTGCAGGAGCACGTCCGCGCGAAGATGCCGGAGTGGAAGATCACCCATCCCGGTGCCGAGCATCTGACGCTCGCGGTGATGGGCTGCGTGGTCAATGGCCCAGGCGAGTCGCGCCATGCCGACATCGGCATCTCGCTGCCCGGTACCGGTGAGGCGCCGTCGGCACCGGTGTTTGTCGACGGCGAAAAAAGCGTCACCCTGCGCGGCGATAATATCGCGCAGGAGTTCGTCGGCCTGATCGATGCCTATGTCGAGCGCAAGTACGGGCGCGACGCGGTTACGGTCTGATCCGACGGGCACGTCGCGCGTCGACGCCGGGTGAGTGGATGTCAGGCGCGCAAGAGCACATGCGGCGTTGCATCAGCCCGCGATCGACATGCTGCTACGCAGCATCGACCGCTGCCGAACCGTTATAAAGTTACTGCGCGTGCATGGGGCAGACGCACGCAAGCCGGTCGAGCGCGTCGCCAGTGACACTGAATGTCGACCGCTGTGGGTATCACTCTCGGGGGAAATCACGATGTTGCAGCTCAAGAAATGGGGGGTGGGCGCGGTGCTGCTTGCGTCGATGGCCATCGACGGTGCCAGTGCGCTTGATGCATCCGTCGCGCCGGGTCAACGCGCTGTCTCGCAAAGCGGTTGGACTGGACGCATCGCAGCATTGGCCAATGCGGTCATCGGCGGCGGCGATGCCGTCAGGGTTGCGGACAAGGGAAATCCGCGCGCCGCGACCGCCGGCAAGGCATCTGCCGGCAAAGGCAGTTACATCGTGGTGTTTCGCGAGGCTGCGCTGGGTGCCTACAAGGGCACGGTAAGCGGCCTGCCGATGCCGCAGCGCGGGATCGATGCGCGCGGCAAGCGACGCCTCGACGCCAACGGCGCGCAGGCCCGTAACTACGTGAGCTATCTGCGCGGCCGCCAACAGCAGCACATCGCCGGGATCGACCGGATGCTGGCGCGACCGCTGCAGGTGCACGACCGCATGCAGCATGCCCTCAACGGCATCGTCACCGATCTCGAGCGCAGCGAGGCCGAGCGCGTGCGTCGCCTGCCGGAGGTGATGCTGGTCGAGGCATACCGCGAGTACGTGATGGAAACCGATACCGGTCCGCGCTTGATCGGTGCCGAGCCGGTATGGACCGGCAGCAACGTCCAAGCCAGCGCTGCGTATCAGGGCGAAGGCCTGGTGTTCGGCATCATCGATTCCGGGATCAATTTCGGCAGCCCCTCGTTTGCCGCGCAGGACCCGGTCGATGGCTATCAGCACGTCAATCCGCTGGGCACCGGCACCTATCTCGGCACCTGCGCGCCCGGCGGCGTCGATGAAGGCCGCTGCAACGCCAAGCTGATCGGTGGCTACGACTTTGTCTGCGGGCTGCCCGGCAACCAGTGCGGACAGCCGGGCATCGCCGAAGAACCCGGCTTCGGAGACACCAACGGCCACGGCAGCCACACTGCGTCCACCGCGGCCGGCAACCGCCGCGACGTCGCGTTCCGCGGCAATCTGCGCCGCATCTCAGGCGTCGCGCCGCGCGCGGGCATCATTGCCTTCGATGTCTGCTACACCAATACCGCGACCGCACAAGGCCTGTGCCCGAACGTCGCGACGGTTGCCGCCATCGAACAAGCGATCGTCGACGGTGTGGTGGACGTCTTCAATTATTCGATCAGTGGCGGCGCGCAGCCGTGGGGCGAAGCGGTCTCGCTGGCGTTCCTCAACGCGGTCGACTCCGGCATCTATGTCGCGGCGTCGGCCGGCAACAGCGGCCCGGTGGCCAATACCCTGGGCCATGTCGAACCCTGGGTGTCGTCGACGGCCGCCGCGCAGCACGGCCGCGGCGATTTCAGTCTGGTGATGTCGGTGACCGGACCCGGCATCATCCCCGAGCCGCTGGCTGCAGTGATCCTCAACGAAGGCACCGGCGGCGTGGCGCACACCGCGGCGATCACCGCGCCGCTCAGGGTCAGCACCGGCATCGACACCGCCAACGACGGTTGCGCTGCGTTTGCTGCGCAGACCTTCCAGGGTGCGATCGCGCTGATCCGCCGTGGCACGTGCTCGTTCGCGATCAAGGCCAACAACGCCAGCAATGCCGGTGCGATCGCGGTGATCATCGCCAACAACGCCGCCGGCGTCATCATTCCCTCAGTGCCCGGCGCTGTGGTGCCAGTGTTCGGGACGCTACAGGCCGACGGCAATGCACTACGCGATTTTGCCGTCGCCAATCCCACCGCCACGGCACGGATCGGCTTCCCGGCGGTGCCGCTGCCCAACACCGCCGACGCACTCGGCGCATTCAGTTCGCGCGGCCCGGCGGGCAGCTTCGATCTGGCCAAGCCCGACGTCACCGCGCCGGGCGTGAACGTGCTGGCGGCATTGGCGGGCGCGACGGTCAGCGGCTTTGAACAGTCCGTCGGACTGTCGAACGGCACCTCGATGGCATCGCCGCACCAGGCCGGCGCAGCGGGCCTGATCCGCCAGGCACGGCCGACCTGGACCGTCCCGGAGATCAAGTCCGCGCTGTCGATGACGGCAAAGCAGGAGGTGTTTCTCGAGGATCTGGTCACGCCGGCCAATGCCTTCGCGAGGGGCAGCGGGCGCATCCGTGTCGATCAGGCGATCAATGCCGGCCTGGTGATGGACGAGTCCGGGGCCAACTATCTGGCGGCCAACCCGGCCACCGGCGGCAACCCGTCGGCCTTGAACCAGCCCAGTCTTGCCAACGGCCGGTGCTTCCAGAGCTGCGTGTTCACCCGCACCTTCCGCAACACGCTGTCGAGCACGCAGTCGTGGACGGCGGAACTGCAGGGCATCGCCGGGCGCGTGTCTCCGAGCCTGATCCGCGTGTCGCGTGGCGCCAGCCGCACGCTGACCATCACCATCGACAGCAGCGCCCTGCCGGCCAACGGCGCTTGGTACTTCGGCACCCTGCTGCTCACGCCCGGCGCGGCGGGACGCTTGCAACAGCAGCCCGCACTGCATTTGCCGGTGGCGATTGCCGTACAGCCGCCGAGCATCGTGCTGCCGGAGCTGGCCAGCGTGACGCTGACATCGAGCACCAGCGGCGTCGCCCAGTCGAGCGTCGGCAACGTCGGCGGATCGACGCTGGCCTATGCGGTGGACAATTCCGGTACCGCGACCCTGGCGGTGGTGGATGCCGACAGGGCGACCGTGACCACCGGCTTCCGCAGCACCGCCTATACCGATACCGCCAATCCTCCCGGCCAGTACGCCAGCGACGATTTCACGCTGTCCGGGCCGACGCGAATCAGCACGCTGTTCACCGAAGGCTTCGTGTCCAGCGGTGCGGCGCTGGCAACGGTGACGATCAGCCTGACGTGGAGCATCTATCCCGATGCCGGCGGCGTGCCGGCCGGCAATCCGCAGACCTCGCCGGGCAATGCGCTGTGGAGCTATACCGCCGCACCCGCGGCAGCCGGTGTCGGCACCCTCGGCAACAACATCGCTTTGGACCTGGATGCGGCTGGACAGAACGTGATGCTGCCCAGCGGCCGCTACTGGCTGGTGGTGCACGCACGCACCACCTTCGCCAACCGCTGGGTGTGGTACGCATCGCCCGAAGGCAACGGATTGCTGCACACGATCGCGCCAGGCGCCGACGGCAGCGGGGTGTGGACCGCCGTCAGCGATTTCGCCGGGCTGTCGATGCGGATCAACGGCGTGGCTGAGTGCGGTGCATCGTGGATGCGCGCGGCGATGCCGACGATGGGCAACCTGGCACCCGGCGTCAGCCAGCCGACCGGCGTGGCGGTCAGCGCCGCCGGACTGCGCACCGGCAGCTACTTCGCCAATCTGTGCGTGTCCAGCAACGACCCCGCCAAGCCGAAAGTCGCCGCGCCGATCTCGCTGCAGGTCCGGCCGCGGAGTTCGCTGTAGCGGTCACAAGCGTCGATGAGTGTTGGCAACAGGCCCGGCACGACCGGGCCCGAGTCGGCCGCCTTGGACGAGATCAACTGCAGCAGATCCTCGACAAGGCCCGGATCCGCCATCACGCCAGCCGCAAAGTCGATACCTCGCCCAGCGATGCGCGATAAGGCGCTTCATTCGCCGGGCTTGGCCGCCTCGATCGGCGCCGTCGTCGCCGCGCGTCGCGCGAGCACCGCTTCGCGATGGGCGATGTAGGCGTTGGCCGCGAAGATGATCCCGGCACCGATCACCGTCCAGCGGTTCAGCGTCTCGCCGAACAACCACCAACCGGCGAGCGCGACCACCGGCAGCTGGATGAAGCTGATCGGCGTCAGCACCGACACGTCGCCGAGCTTGAGCGCACGCGTCCACAGCACCTGGCCCATGGTGCCGAGCACGCCGGTGCAGACCAGCCACAGCCACGCGATGCCCTGTGGCCACTGCCAGACCAGCAATGCCGGGACCAGCGACAGCGGTACCCAGAACGCATAGGTGTAAAAGACGATCGTGTCGGCCGGATCGATCGCCGACAACTGCTTGATCTGGACTGCGACCATCGCGCCGAGCACCGCGCCGAGCAATGCGACCAGCGAGCCGGCGCTGAACGCATGCGACCACGGCTGCACGATCACCAGCACGCCGACAAAGCCGACGATCACCGCCACCCAGCGCCGCAGGCGCACGATTTCGCCGAGCCAGATGACCGCGGCGATGGTCACGAACAACGGCGTCGAATACGCCAGCGAGATCGCCTGCGACAGCGCCAGGTGGCCGATCGCCCAGAAGCTGGCGAACATCGAACAGATCCCGACCGCGCTGCGCAGGAGATACTTCGGCAGCTGCCGCGTGCGCAGGATCGCCGGGCCGGCGCGCACTAGCAGTGGCGTCAATGCGAGCAGGCCGAAGAAGTTGCGGAAGAACGCGATCTCGAACGTCGGCAGTGAGGCCGACGCGAGCCGGATCGCTACCGTCATCAGCGCGAACGACAGCATGCTCGCCAGCATCAGCAGCGCCGCGCGCGCGGGGTGAGGGGACGACGCTGGCATCACGCGACGCCGCTGGTGTGGGAGCGGCCATGGCCGCAATGCGGACTTGTCTGTAAAGCCTTGTCGCGGCGATGGCCGCTCGCACAGGTGTGCATTGCCGTGTCGTCGGGGCACGAGCATCGGCGGTCGCATCGCGAACAGTGCATCGCGGTCACCATGCCATACCGACGATGCGCGGTTCCGGCTCCAGCGTCACGCCGAAACGCGCCTGCACACTGTCGGCGATGCGCCGCGCGAGCGCGAGCAGTTGCGCGCCGGTGGCGTGGCCATGGTTGACCAGCACCAGCGCGTGATCGGCCGACACGCCGGCGTCGCCGTCGCGATGGCCCTTCCAGCCGCAGGCGTCGATCAGCCACGCCGCCGACAGCTTGCGAGTGGCGTCGCTGCCGCTGCGAAACGTGGCCAGCGCCGGATGCACGGCGAGCAGGGCGTCGGCCTGCGCGCGCGGCACGATCGGATTCTTGAAAAAGCTGCCGGCATTGCCGAGCACGGCGGGGTCGGGCAGCTTGCGGCGACGGATGGCGATCACCGCGTCGGCGACCTGGCGCGCGTTCGGCTGCGCGATCCCCATCGCTGCCAGCTCATCGCGCAGCGCCGCGTAGTCGAGCACCGGCACGGCGTGACGCGACAGCGCGAACTCCACCGCGGTGACGATCCAGCGCTCGGGGTTGCGCTTGAATGCACTGTCGCGGTAGGCGAAGGCGCAGGCGCCGCGATCCATGCGCTGCATTCGGCCGCTGGCGCGTTCGTAGACCTCGACGGCGTGAATGCGCGATTCGACCTCGACGCCGTAGGCACCGATGTTCTGGATCGGCGCGGCGCCGACGGTGCCGGGGATCAGCGCGAGGTTTTCCAGGCCGCCGAGGCCGCGCGCGAGCGTGTCGATCACCAGCGCATGCCAGCCGACGCCGGCGTCGGCGCGGACGATAGCGTGCTTGCCGTCGTCATCGACGATCGCGATGGCGTTCGCGGCGATCGCCAGCAGTACCGCGTCGGGATCGCCGGCAAACAGCAGGTTGCTGCCGCCGCCGAGCAGCAGCACGTCGCGATCGCGCAGCTGCGCACCGGCAAACAGCTCCGGCAGCGCGGCGGGGTCGGCGACGTCGATCAGCACCGACGCCGTCGCGTCGACGCCGAAGGTGTTGCGCGAGCGCAGCGGCGCATGGCGGATGGTGGTGATCGCGCGGGTCATCGCTGCCCTGGGAGAGCAAACGCACAACGCTCGTCATCGCCGCGCATGCGGAGATCCGGTGGCGTTGCGCGACACGAACGAATGCCGTCGGGTTCAAGCGTGCGCGGGATGACGATCAAATGTCGCTGGCACACGAGGCTGCTCACTGGTTGGGCAGGTTGCCGCGGCTCGGCGCTTCCTTGCGGCGGCGGATCGCTTCGACGCATTCGCCGATCAATGCCGGGCCGCGGTAGACCAGGCCGGTGTAGGTCTGCACCAGCTGTGCGCCGGCGGCGGTTTTTTTGGCCGCATCGGCACCGGACAGGATGCCGCCAACGCCGATCAGCGGGATGGCGTCGGGCAGCCGCGTGCGCAGCATGCGCAGCACCGCGGTCGACTTGTTCATCAGCGGCTCGCCGGACAGCCCGCCGGTCTCGCGCGCCAGCGGATGCTGCTGCACCGCGATCCGCGACACCGTGGTATTGGTGGCGATCACGCCGTCGACCTGCAGATCGCCGAGCACGCGCGCGGCGGCGTCGATGTCGTCGTCGGACAGGTCGGGTGCGACTTTGACCAGCATCGGCACGCGCTTGCCGTGCTGCGCGCCGAGCCGCTCTTGCGCCTCGCGCAGTATGCCGACCAGCCGGCGCAGCGCCTGCTCCTCCTGCAGCTCGCGCAGGCCGGCGGTGTTGGGCGAGGAGATGTTGACGGTGACGTAGTCGGCGAGCGCATACACGCGCTCCAGGCAGTGCAGGTAGTCGGCGTGCGCCAGCGCGTTGGGGGTGTGCTTGTTCTTGCCGATGTTGATGCCGAGCAAACCGCCGCGGCGACGTGCGCGGCCGACGTTGCGGACCAGCGCATCGACGCCGTCGTTGTTGAAGCCGAGCCGGTTGATCACCGCGCGGTGGCGCTTGATGCGGAACATGCGCGGCTTCGGATTGCCGTCCTGCGGCTGCGGGGTGACCGTGCCGACTTCGACGAAACCGAAACCCAGCGCCAGCAGCGCGTCGATGTGCGCGCCGTTCTTGTCCATGCCGGCGGCGAGGCCGACCGGGTTGGCAAACGTCAGCCCGAAGGCCTTGGTCGGAAACGGCGTAACGCGCGCGGCGACCAGCGGCAACAGTCCGCTGCGGTAGGCGGCTTCGATCGACGTCAGTCCGATCGCGTGCGCGCGTTCGGCATCGAGGCCGAACAGAAACGGGCGGGCGAGGGAGTACACGATCAACGACAGCTGCGCGCAACGACGCGACTCTGGTCATCGTAGTCGACGCAGCGGTTGACGCGTTTCGTCGGGGCGCTGGCGTCGGTCACGGCGTCAGTGGGCGGTGCTGGCAAACCACGCTAGCCCACCGAAAAACAGCACCATCGCCACCACCGCAAACACCGCCAGCAGCACTGCCGCATAGCCCAACGCGAGGCCGGTGACCGCGAGGCCGTCGCCGCTGAGCCGCTCCGGCGCGCGGCGGATGTCGCTGCGGGCAATGTGGCCGGTGATGATCGCGACCACGCTGCCGAGCAGCGGCATCAGGGTCAGCCCGAGCACGCCGGCGATCAGGCTGACGAGCGCCAGCGGGCTGGTGTCGCGGACGGTGCTCATCGGTCGGCTCCAGTGATCGTGGGATGCAAGATGCGCGGCGTGCGGTCGAGAGGGTGTCAAAGATCGAAGGTGATGCCCTGCGCCAGCGGCAGCGCGTTGGAGTAGTTGATGGTGTTGGTCTGCCGGCGCATATAGGCCCTCCACGCGTCCGAGCCGGACTCGCGGCCGCCGCCGGTGTCCTTTTCGCCGCCGAACGCGCCGCCGATCTCCGCGCCGGATGTGCCGATGTTGACATTGGCGATACCGCAGTCGGAGCCCGATGCGGCGAGGAAGGCTTCGGCGGCGCGCAGGTCGGTGGTGAAGATCGACGACGACAGGCCCTGCGGCACGGCATTCTGCAGCGCGATGGCCTCGTCGAGCGTCGAATACCTCATCGCGTACAGGATCGGCGCGAAGGTTTCGGTCTGCACCACCTCGGCGTCGTTGCGCAGGCCGGTGACCAGGGTCGGCAGCACGAAGTTGCCCGGGCGCTCGTCGAGCGCGCGGCCGCCGCTGGCGATGGTGCCGCCGGCGGCTTTGGCGTTCTCGACGGCGGCGAGATAGCCCTTGACCGCGTCCTGGCTGTTGAGCGGGCCGATCAGATTGGTGGCGTCGGTCGGATCGCCGATGCGCGATTCGACCTGCGCATAGGCCTTGACCAGGCGCGCGATCACGTCGTCGTAGATCGCCTCGTGGATGAACACGCGGCGGGTGCTGGTGCAGCGCTGGCCGGCGGTGCCGACCGCGCCGAACACGATCGCCGGGATCGCGAGGCTCAGGTCGGCGCTGGCGTCGACGATGATCGCGTTGTTGCCGCCGAGCTCGAGCAGGCTACGGCCCATGCGCGCAGCGACGCGCTCGCCGACCTGGCGGCCCACCCTGGTGCTGCCGGTGAAGCTGATCAGCGCGATGCGGCGGTCGTCGACGAAGCTTGACGCCAGTTCGGTGCCGGCGTCGTTGATCAAAAAGAAGATGTCCGGGAAGCCGGCCTTGGCCAGCGCGGCGTTGCAGATCTTCATCGCCGCGATCGCCGACAGCGGCGTCTTCGGCGACGGCTTCCAGATGTTGATGTTGCCGCACACCGCGGCGACAAACGCGTTCCACGCCCACACCGCGACCGGGAAGTTGAACGCGCTGATGATCCCGACGATGCCGATCGGATGCCACTGTTCGTACATGCGGTGGCCCGGGCGCTCGCTGTGCATGGTCAGGCCATAGAGCTGGCGCGACAGGCCGACGGCGAACTCGCCGATGTCGATCATCTCCTGCACCTCGCCGTCGCCCTCGGGCTTCGACTTGCCCATCTCCAGCGCGACTAGCGAGCCGAGCGCGTCCTTGTGCGTGCGCAGCGCGTCGGCGCACAGGCGGATCGCCTCGCCGCGCCGTGGCGCCGGCGTCGTCCGCCAGACCTGGAACGCGGCCTGCGCGCGCACGACGATCGCCTCGTAATCGGCGCTGGAGGTGGCCCGCACCTTGGCCAGCACCGCGCCGTCGGTCGGATTGACCGGCTCGATGACGCCGGCATCCGATGCGGTCGACCACTCGCCATTGCCGAGATAGGTGCCGGATTCGCTGGCAGTGAGGCCGAGGGCGGTGAGCACGGGGTGGGGCATCGGGGCTCCGAGAGACGAGTCGTAGTGAGGGACGAGTGAAAAGCGACCGCCATGGTACTTCGAGACGAGCGACTATTTACTCGTTTCACCCCTTTCCAGCCGTTTGTGTTGTCCTGATTGCTGCCGTGTTGGAGCGTTTGGCCGCACTGAAATGGGCGGGCTGATACAACCACCGTCGCCTGCTCAAGCCGATTGGGCATGTACCGCCGGCCGAAGCCGAAGCGGCTTGCTATCTACAACTCGCCGGGCCGCCAAAGCGGTGTGATTCAAATCAAACAGCTTCCGGAGTTCACGAGGCGGTTTCAAGTGAGTACCAGTGGCTTGCCATGAACGGATCAATACCGCGCTCGCACAGTTTCCATTCAGAGGTTTGTTGTTCACCCGGCACAGCAAGACAGCTTCGCCACCTCTTTGTCGAAGGACAGCGCTGCGAGCTTCAGACCCTCC
Organism: Luteimonas sp.; assembly: GCA_050737635.1. Taxonomy (GTDB): domain Bacteria; phylum Pseudomonadota; class Gammaproteobacteria; order Xanthomonadales; family Xanthomonadaceae; genus Luteimonas. The sequence goes on from JBOHYD010000024.1 coordinate 11,014, forward strand.
ACGGTGGTGAGATACGGGAAGATCGCATCGGCGAGCTGCTGCACGCTCAGACCGCAGGTGATCGCCAACGCGGCGGTCTGGATGCTGTCCGCTCCCTCAGGGGCCAGGATATGGGCACCGAGCAGCTTGCCGCTGCCGGCATCCGCGACGAGTTTGATAAGTCCACGGGTGTCGCGGGCGGCGAGGGCGCGCGGCACTTGCTCGAGGCCGATGGTCGAGACGCGGATATCGCGGCCGGCATCGCGCGCCGCCGCTTCGGTGAGACCGACGCTCGCCACCTGCGGATCGGTGAATACCACGGCCGGCATCGCCACATTGTCGTAGTGCAGGCGGTCGCGGTTGAGGGCATTCTTCGCCGCGACCTTGGCGCCATAGGCGGCCATGTAAACGAACTGGTCACGGCCGGTGACGTCGCCGGCAGCATAGACATCGGGTCTTGTGGTGCGCATGCAGTCATCGACAACGATGCCGCCATTCGCTGCGACGGCAATGCCACGTTCGGCAAGCCCGAGAGACTCGCTGTTGGGCGTGCGGCCGGTGGTGATGAGAACCTGATCGGCATCGAGCGTCTCACCTTGGCCGTCGCGCGTGACGGTCAGCGCAACACCGGCCGTGGTTTTGCGGATCGCCCGGTAGGCGATGCCGGAGACGATGGTGATCCCCTCGCCCTTGAAATATCCCGTCAGTGCCGCGCTGATCTCGGGCTCGGCCTCGGGCAACAGCCGCGAGCGGCAGACGAGCGTCACTCCGACGCCGGCGCGAGCGAACAACTGGGCAAGTTCCGCCCCGATATAGCCAGCTCCGATAACGAGCAGTGACTTCGGCAGTTCCGCGAGTTCGAGCGCCGTGGTGCTGGTGAGATAAGGGACAGCTTCGATGCCGGGGATAGTGGGAACGGCCGGCCGGGCCCCGGTGGCGATGATGATCTTACGGGTTGCGATCCGCTGGCCGTCGACCTCCACGCCACCCTCGATGAGGTGGGCGGATCCTTCGCGGTAGGCGATGTCCTTGTAGGCCGGCAGCAGGTCGCTGTACTTCGCCCGACGCAGCTCTGCGACCAAAGCATCCTTCTGCTGGATGGTCGCGTGCCAGTCGGTAATGCCGGCGTCGGCGGTGATGCCGGCGAAGCGCGCGGCAGCGCGCGCATTATGCAGCGTCTCAGCGGCTCGGATCAGGGTCTTCGACGGCACGCAGCCGATATTGACGCAGGTGCCGCCGATGGTGCCGTTGCCGATGAGTGCCACCCGCGCGCCTTGATCGACGGCGGTGATCGCGGCCGAGAACCCAGCCGAGCCGGCACCGATGACGGCAAGATCGAAGTAACCGCCATTTCCGCCGTCGCCGCGGAAGCGACGACCGGTCGTCGGCAGGCCCTTCGATGGCATCGGGTCCGCACCGCCATCCGAGTAGCCCAAAATGTTGAGGCCCGCGAGGCTCGGCCCGAAGATGGCGCGACCGGCCTGCAGGGCTTCCGCGATCGACAGCCGAAACCCCGGCGCGTCGGCAGGGCGGTCATGGTGCCAGGCCGCGAGGTGATCATCCGTGCAGAAGAAGGCCGTCGCGGTGCAGAGCGAGTTCGCGGCGCATCCGCCTTCATAACGGGTGCTCAGCCAAGCAACGGCGGTTCGAGGCTCGACGTCGGCCAGCGCTCGGCCGCGGTCTCGCGTGGTGATCCGGATCGGCGTGCCGCAGTGGCGGCAGCGGGACGCGATCTCGATGTCGCGATCCAGCATGGCACCGACGCCGAGCGCGTCGACCGCGCACATGGCGCTGACGGTTCGACCGTCCAGCCTGATCTGGTGGCCAGTGTCCCGGTCGGTGAACGGATAGGCGCCGGCGATCCGCTCGCCGTCAAGGACGGCAAGGTCGCGTTGCCCAAGGTCTTCGAGGAGTGGTCGAGCCGTTGCTTCGGTCAATCCAGTTCGAGCGATCAACGCAGCGAACGTCGGTGCCCGGCCATCTTCGGCGTAGAGCTCCAACAGCGCGGCCCGCAGGTGGTCGACGGCTGATGAATAGCCGCTCCAGCGGTGCAGCACATGATCGGACTCGAGCATCGCCAGAAGCGCATCCTTGACCACCGGGGACGTCACCGCCGACCAGTCCGGAAACATCACCCCCGGCCGCACGGCAAATCTCGGCAGGGTGATGGCTGAATTATTCATCTCAATTGCCCTGCTGCCTCGGATGCGCCGGATATCCCGCGTTCGTGCTGGCGGCGGCGATGAGGTCTGGAGTGGTCTTCGCATCGTCGAAGGTGACGGTCGCGGTCTTTGCTTGGAAGGAAACCGTTGCATCGGCGACACCTGGCACCGCCGCCATCGACGTCTTCACGATGTAGGGGCAGGTGACGCAGCTCATGTTGTCGATGGCGAACGTGACGGTGCGCTCGTCGGCAAAGGCGGCGGACGCCGCAACGGCCGCACCGAGCAGTGTAAGAGTGTGCAAAAGCTTGTTCATGGGACGGGTCTCCTGGGTAGTTTCAGACGCCGAGCAGCGTGGGCGCGACGTAGTCGAACGCAAAGGCGGCGACTACGAGCAGCATCGCGAACCAGAGCGCGAACTTCACGAATCGGTTAGGGATGGGGCGTGCGCAGGTGGCACCGTCGGCGC
>JBOHYD010000025.1:0-3119 GCA_050737635.1 Luteimonas sp.
GCGCCAAGGCGCGCGCGCGCGGCAACCGCGACGACGCCTCGTGACGACGCCATCCGCGCCGACGCCGGCAAAGCGCCGCGGCCGGCTGTTGAGCGCCGTCGACATCCGCGCGATGTTCGCGCGGCTCGCCGAGCTCAACCCGACGCCGGTCACCGAGCTCGCATACACCACGCCGTTCGAACTGCTGGTCGCGGTGATCCTGTCCGCGCAGGCCACCGATGTCGGCGTCAACAAGGCCACCCGGCGGCTGTTTGCGATCGCCAACACCCCCGCGCAGCTGGTCGCGATGGGCATTGACGCGCTCAAGCGTCAGATCGCGACGATCGGCCTGTACAACGCCAAGGCCGCCCATGTCATCGCGATGTCGCAGCGGCTGATCGATCTGCATGCTGCCGAGGTGCCGCGCACGCGCGAGGCGCTCGAGGCGCTGCCCGGCGTCGGCCGCAAGACCGCCAACATGGTGCTCAACACGGCCTTCGGCGAGCCGACGATCGCGGTCGACACGCATATCTTCCGCGTCGCCAACCGCACCGGCCTCGCACCCGGCAAGGACGTGCGCGCGGTCGAGGCGTCGTTGTTGCAGCGCGTGCCCGCCGAGTACCGGATGAATGCGCACCACTGGCTGATCCTGCACGGCCGCTATGTGTGCAAGGCGCGCAAGCCCGATTGCCCGCGCTGCGTGTTGCGCGATCTGTGTCGGTTTGCTGACAAGACCGCCGACGACTGACAGCGATCAGGTTTGCTCCACGCCGCGCCGCGCTCGCCGCCGGGCAGTGTTTGCAAGGCGACCGGCGCGCGATCGACGTCGCATTGCCGAGCAACTGAAATGCACCAGACCTGTCATCGCAACGAAATATTCACGCTCTAACCTGCGCGCCATCTCTCCAGCCACGCAGGCCGTCGCCATGACACTCTCCCGCCAGACCCTCGCCGTCGCCCTACTGGCAGCGATGGCCGCGCCCGCCGCGCACGCCGAAATCGTCATCGACCAGATCGGAGGCTCGGAAATCTCGTTCGAAGGCTTGGTGCAGGGTGACAGCAACTGGTACGACAACGACCTCGCCGACCTCAACGGTGCCGTCGGCGCCAACGGCGAGAACAGCGAATTCAGCATCCGCCGCGCCGAGATCGTGCTGCGCGGCAAGGGCCCGGGCAACTTCGACTGGATCCTCGGCTACGACGCCGCGTCGCAGAAGAGCGTCGCGATCCGCAACACTCCGACCGGCACCGCGACCACAACCGTCAACAGCACTGGCAAGTTCCTCGACGTCAACATCAAGTACCGGATCGGCGGCGATGCCAACCACTTTCTCCAGGTCGGCCAGTTCAAGCAACCCAATAGCATGGAAGAGCTGTCGAGCACCAAGAACAACGACTTCATCTCCAAGGCCGCGGTCACCAATACCTTCGGCGTCGCGCGTCGCACCGGCGTGGCCTATAGCTACGGCAAGAGCGATTGGAGCCTGACCGCCAGCTACTTCGGCCGCGAACTCACCCGCAACCTCGCCCACGGCAGCGGCTACGGCGTGCGTGGCACCTGGGCGCCGATCAACGACACCGGCAACATCCTGCACTTCGGCGTCGCCTACGTGAACTACGACACCGACGGCAATCTCAGCCGCATCCGCGCCCGTCCCGACGCCGACCTCGCGACCGTGCGCCTGGTCGATTCTGGCGATATCCGCGACAGCGACCGCATCGCCACCACCAGCATCGAAGGCATGTACATCAGCGGCCCGTTCAAGATCCAGGCCGAGTACTACACCAGCGACGTCGCGCGTCTGACCAGAAGCGACTACACCAGCACTGGCGGCTATGTGCAGGGCCTGTGGAACCTCACCGGCGAGACCTGGGGCTACCGCGCCGGCGTGCCGACCACACCGCTGCCCAACGAACCGGCCAGCGGCATGTGGCAGCTCGGCCTGCGCTACGACACCATCGACCTCGACGACGGCAGCCTACGCGCACCGCTCATCGCCGGCGGCGCACCGGTCGTGGCCGGCATCCTCGGCGGCAAGATGAGCACCTACACCGCCGGCGTGAACTGGTATTGGCGCTCCAACGTCAAGCTGGCACTGAACTACGTCAAGGTCAGCAGCAGCCGCTACAGCCCGACCGCGCGCGCCACGCTCGACGACGACCCGAGCATCATCGAAGGCCGCGTGCAGTTCTACTGGTAAGCGTCCGGGGCGTTTACCGCAGGCAACCAAGGCTCCAGGGGGACCAAGGGCGCGACGACCATCGCGCCCTTGGTCATTTCAGCGTCATCGCACTGCCATCTGCGCTTCATCTCTGACCTCCAGACTCCTGCAAACGGAGACCTGTGCATGCGCTTTGCGATCGTCACCGAAACCTACCCGCCCGAAGTCAACGGCGTCGCGTTGACGGTCAACGGGCTGGAATGCGGCCTGCGCGCGCACGGCCACGAGGTGTCGTTGGTGCGTCCGCGCCAGGCCGCCGGGCAGACGTCCGAGGCGCACGAAATCCTGCTGCGCGGCGCCAGTCTGCCGCGCTACCCGGGTCTGAAATTCGGCTTTCCCGCAACCCGACGGCTGACCGCGCGGTGGCGCGACGCGACGCCCGATGCGATCTACGTCGCCACCGAAGGTCCGCTCGGCTGGTCGGCGGTGCGCGCGGCGCGCCGGCTCGGCATACCGGCGGCGACCGGTTTCCACACCCGCTTCGACAGTTACATGCGCGACTACGGCCTCGGCTTCTTGCAGCCGGTCGCGCTCAGCTGGATGCGCAGGTTCCACAATAACGCCGACGCCACCGTGGTGCCGACCCGCGAACTGCAGGCGTTTTTGCAGTCGACGGGTTTCAACGACGTGATCCGCTTGCCGCGCGCAGTCGACACCGCGCGCTTCCACCCGGACAAGCGCAACCGCGAACTGCGCGCACAGTGGGGCCTGGGCGACGACGACGTCGCCGCGATCTATCTCGGCCGCATCGCCGCCGAAAAGAATCTGCCGCTGGCGATCGCGGCGTTCCGCGCATTGCAGCAGCGCCAGCCGTCGGCGCGCTTCGTGTGGGTCGGCGACGGCCCGTCGCGCGAGGCGCTGCAGCGCGAGCATCCGGACTTTATTTTTTGTGGCCTGCAACGCGGCGAGGCACTGGCG
>JBOHYD010000026.1:0-2943 GCA_050737635.1 Luteimonas sp.
GGCGCGCGCCGCCGCGCTCGGCATCGCTGCGGCGCTCGCGATCACGCCGCCGACGGCCGCGATCGCTGAGGCGTATGCGGCCAGCGATCTGGTGCTGCAGCTGTCGCGCAAGCCGGAATCGTTCGGGCGCACGGTGATCGAGGCATTGTCGGTCGGTCGCCCGGTGCTCGGCTGGGCGCACGGCGGCGTCGGCGAACTGCTGCGCGAGCTGCAGCCCGACGGCGCGATCGCGCCGTTCGACGCCGACGCCCTGCACAGGGGTGCGCAACGGCTGCTCGCCCGCGACAGGGCGCTTGCCGCTACGATGCCCGCGGTGATCGCCCGCTATTCCCTGTCCGCCATGCAGCACGCCACGCTCGCCGTGTATGACCAACTCGTCGCCCGCTGACGCGCCGCTCGCCACGCCGGCATCGGTGCCGCCGTTAGTTGCGGCAGGCTGGCGCTGGGCACCGCACTGGGTGCTGGGGTTTGTTGCACTGTGGCCGATGCCGGGCATCGCTGAAGGCGTGCTGGTGCTCGGCGCGCTGGCGGCGATCGTCAAGCTGCTGCTGTCGCGGTTCAGCGGCGGCGCAGCGCTGCTGAGCGCACCGGCATGGGCACTGACCAGCGTGCTGTTCTTCGCGTACTGGATGCCGCAGCTGGTGTCCGCGGTCGACGCCGTCGATGCGCAGCGCGCGTTCTACAAATCCGCCACCGCGCTGCGCTACCTGCCGTTTCTGTGGCTGGTCGCCGCCGCGGTCGCCAACGAGCGCGGCCGCCGCATCACCCTCGCCGGCCTGGCGGTGATCGTCGGCGTGTGGACGCTCGACGCGCTGGTGCAGGCGCTGATCGGCACCAGTCCGCTGTTCTGGAGCCTCGACGCGCTGAAACAGGCGATCAGCCGCTCACCGATGTGCAGCGGCGACGAGCACGCCGCCGCCGACCGCCTCAGCGGCGTGCTCGGCCCCTGCAATCTCAAGCTCGGGTTGGTGCTCGCCAGCCTGTCGCCGTTTGCGCTGTACGCGGCCGGACGCAAGTTCGGCGGTGCCGGCTGGGTGGTGTCGGCGACGCTGCTCGGCCTGGTGATCCTGCTCGCCGGCGCGCGCGCATCGTGGCTGACGTATGCGCTGGTGCTGGTGTTTTCCGGCTGGCGGCTCCTTGGCTGGAAGCGGATGATCGGCGTGTTTGCGTTCGGCGGCGCGCTGCTGGTGGCGTTGACCTTCACCGTGCCGCAGGTACGCGAGCGCATCGAACGCACCGCCGATGCGCTCGCCGCCGACGAGACCGGCGTGGATAACGCGCTGTCCGGGCGCGGCCGCATCTGGGGCGCGGCGCTGTGCATGGTGCGCGAGCACCCGGTCAACGGCGTCGGCGCGCGCGGCTTTCGCGGCGCGTTCCCGGCCTGCGATCCGCAGCCCGACGAAGTGCCGGCCTGGGGCGGCGGTCCGGCCTTCCACGCGCACCAGATCGTGCTCGAAATCCTTAGCGAAACCGGCGCGATCGGCCTGCTGCTGTGGCTCGCCGGCGCGGCACTGGCGTGGCGCGCATGGCGCTACGCCGACCCCGCCGCCCGCGAACGCGCGCGTCCGGCGATGCTGGCGCTGGCGGTGACGGTGTTCCCGTTCAACACCCACTTGGCGTTCTATTCGACGTTCTGGGGCGGGCTGATGCTGATGCTGGCGGCGCTGTATGCGGGGAGCTTGCTGGCACGGCGGGTGGAGGGTGGTTCGACTTAGCAGGGCGTTGAAAAACACTCTGCTAGGGGCAGCGGTGTCTTTGATCTTTCATCGTAGTGATCACGCTGCCACGCGCTCAGTCGAACCACAGCAGCGGCAGATCCGCATTCATCGCCAGATTGCGGAAATCGCCGGTCGCACGACCGACCGTCTGCACCGAATGGCAGCCGGGTTTCAGCGCCTGCCTGCCTGCCGCCAGATAGCTGGCGCCCGTGGTGCGCGTACTCACCACATGTGGATGCGGGCCCAGGCGCTGCAGGCCGGTGCTGCCGACCTCCTTGCCGTCGATGCGGATGCGCAGAGTCACCGTGCCGCCGGCGTCGTGATCGTCGCCCTGCACGCGGCTTTTGGCGGCAAACATCACCACGCCGTTGTGCCCTTTGGGAATGCACACCTCGCCATCGGCCACCACCACGTCGCTTCCCGAACGAGGGCAACTCGGCTTGAAGCCGTTGCTGCCGATACAGATGTACGCATAACGCAACAGGCGACCGCGTCCGGCGTAATCGAACGTGGGCGAGTACGCCGCGCCCTGCACGGTCATGCCGCCGCGCAGCGCGATCAGCATCGTGTCGGCAGCGACGCGGAAGCGTACGCCGTTGGTGCTCGCCATGGCCGGCTGGTAGTAGGGGGATTCGGTGGCGACCAGTTGCACGCCGGCGCGTGGCGGCGCGGCAACGAACAGCGCTTGCGAAAACATCGGCGCCAGCGTTTCCGCACCTGCCCAGAGATCGTTGATCGACCAGGTCATTGCGCGGATGCCCGGCTCGCGACCGTCAAGGTACAGCCCCCACATCGCGTCGCCCGGGCCGGTATTCTCGCGGCTGCTGCCCGAGGCCATCGCGACGATCGGACCCCGTGCGGTGCCAGGCACGGTCGAAAGCACGGTGCGCACGCCGCGGCGCGGTAGCGGCGTTTTCTCCGGCGTGTCGCGGGTGTCGAGATCGAGCGTGTCAGAATCGCGCCGCAGCCGCGCCATGGCGATTGACGTCGCCGAGCTCGCCAACACCGACAGATTGGCGCCACGACCGATGGTGACGCTGGCGCCTTCCACGCTGGCGTGCAGGACCACGCGATGGCGACCGGCCGCAAGCCTTCGGACACCGATCACGTTGAAGGTGTGCGGGTTGCGTGCCTTCGAGTCGCGCCATTCGATCGCGCTCGCGTTGGACACGCGCACATTGTCGATGGTGATGAATGTTTCGGCGCGCGCACTGCCCTGGGGGGC
>JBOHYD010000027.1:0-2047 GCA_050737635.1 Luteimonas sp.
GTGCCAAGCCCGGCGAGGGCGGACAGTTGCCCGGGCGCAAGGTCACCGAGTACATCGCCGAGCTGCGCTACGCGACACCCGGCGTAGAACTCATCTCGCCGCCGCCGCACCACGATATCTATTCGATCGAGGACCTCGCGCAGCTGATTTTCGACCTGCGTCAGGTCAATCCGAGCGCGCTGATCTCGGTCAAGCTGGTCTCGCATGCCGGCGTCGGCACCATCGCCGCCGGCGTGGTCAAGGCCGGTGCCGACCTGATCACCATCTCCGGCCACGATGGCGGCACCGGCGCCAGCCCGCTGAGTTCGATCCGCTATGCCGGCGTGCCGTGGGAGCTCGGCTTGTCGGAGACGCGCCAGGCGCTGCAATACAACGGCCTGCGCGAGCGCGTGCTGCTGCAGACCGACGGCGGCCTCAAGTCCGGGCTCGACGTCGTCAAGGCGGCGCTGCTCGGCGCGGACAGCTTCGGCTTCGGCACCGCGCCGATGATCGCGCTCGGCTGCAAGTACCTGCGCATCTGCCATCTCAACAACTGCGCGACCGGCGTCGCCACCCAGGACGATCACCTGCGCGCCAAGCATTTCAACGGCTTGCCCGAGCGCGTGGAATGCTTTTTCCGCAACGTCGCTGAAGACGTGCGCGAATGGCTGGCGCTGCTCGGCGCGCGATCGCTCGACGACATCATCGGCCGCACCGATCTGCTGTCGCAAATCGAGACCATGCCGCGCGACCACGTCGGCGTCGACCTGTCGGCGCTGCTGCGCCGCGATCCGGACGATGCCGCCGCGTACTGCGGCACGCCGGCATGGCAAGCCCCGCCCGACGGCCTTGCCGCCGCGCTCGACGCACAGCTCGGCGAGGCGATCGCCACTGCCGGCGGCGGCACATTCGCGCACGCGATCCGCAACACCGACCGCAGCATCGGCACGCGGCTGTCCGGGGCGATCGCCCGCCACCACGGCAACACCGGCATGGCCAAGACCCCGATCACCCTGCAGCTCAGCGGCAATGCCGGCCAGAGCTTCGGTGCGTTCAACGCCGGCGGCCTGCACCTGGAGCTCGACGGCGACGCCAACGACTACGTCGGCAAAGGCATGGCCGGCGGCCGCATCGTGTTGCGTCCGCCGGCCGGCAGCCGCTTCGCCACCGAACACACGCCGATCCTCGGCAACACCTGCTTGTACGGCGCGACCGGCGGCGAACTGTATGCCGCCGGTCGCGCCGGGGAACGCTTCGCGGTGCGCAACTCCGGCGCGGTCGCGGTGATCGAAGGTGCCGGCGACCACTGCTGCGAGTACATGACCGGCGGCGCGGTGGTGGTGCTCGGCCGCACCGGGCTGAACTTCGGTGCCGGCTTCACCGGCGGGCTTGCCTACGTGCTCGATCTCGACCGCGATTTCGTCGACCGCTACAACCACGAGCTGATCGACATCCTGCGGGTCAATCCCGAGGGCTTCGACAACTACCGCCAGCACCTGTTCGACCTGATCGAAAAACACGCCGAGCTGACCCGCAGCGTGTGGAGCGCGCGCATCCTTGAGGAGTTTCGCGATTTCGTCGCCAAGTTCTGGCTGGTCAAGCCGAAGGCCGCGAGCCTGGAAGCGCTGGCGGAAGAATTGCGGCGGGCGGCGTGAGACCGATGAAGCAGAAACGAGTGCAGAGGAGTGAGAAACGAGTGATGGCAATCGCCGCCCCGACCGCGACGCGCGCGGTGTTTTGCTCGTCATCCCGGCGCACGCCGGGACCCATCTCGACGGTTGCCGGACATCTGCGTACCGGGATCGTTTCGTCATCCGCATCGATGATCGCTTTCGTCACGCGCGCCGCAACCACCGACATGGGTCCCGGCGTGCGCCGGGATGACGAGCGCAGCGGACACCGGGTGAGCCAGGATCGAGTGAAGAGGAATGAGTGGAGAGGAGTGAGAAACGAGTGATGGCAATCGCCGTCCCGACCGCGCCGCGCGCGGTGTTTTGCTCGTCATCCCGGCGCACGCCGGGACCCATCTCGACGGTTGCCGGACATCTGCGTACCGGGATCGTTTCGT
>JBOHYD010000028.1:0-3564 GCA_050737635.1 Luteimonas sp.
TGCTCGCCCTGAGACTCCAGCACCAACCGAACCGCTCGCTCGCGCACTTCCGCAGAATACTTCGTTGACTTCTTCATGGCCCCATCTTCTCAAGTGTGGGAGCCTCCGAAAAAACCGGGGCGGTTCAATCAGCTTGTGCTTGAGCCGCCAGGCGGTGCGGTAGCACACGCCCAGGTGGCGCTTGAGTTCCAGGGCGGAGATGTTGTTCTTGCTCTGGGTCAACAGGTACACCGCCAGCAGCCACGTGGTCAGCGGCAGCTTGCTGTGGTCGAAGACCGTGCCGGCCCGCAGGCTGGTCTGGGTGCGGCAGGCCCGGCACTGCCAGAAGCGACGACCACCCCGAGTGAAGGTGCTGTGCGCCTGCCCGGCGCAGCGCGGGCAGACAAATCCGTCGGGCCAGCGCGAGCGCAACAGGGCGTCCTCGCAGGCGGCCTGGGTCCCGTAGTGTTGCAGGAAGGCCGACAGCGACAGGCCGGGCTGGAATTGCACGCGGTTCATGGGCATGGCGAGCGCTCCGTTCTGGGCACGAGCCTAGCGTCGCTGCCGGCGGTCTCATACTCCGCGACTTGGCTGAAACATGGCGCTAATCAGGTAGGACAATTGCTGCGACGCAGGCTAGAGGCTATTCTGCGGCAACAGAGAGTTCCGTTTCGGGGAAGCAATTCCCCTAAAATCGCGAAGGCCATCCGAGGCACCCTACTAAAGCAAGATGTGGAGGCTGGACACATGGAGGATGCAGCCGTGGGGAGCGTAACGCAAACCGATTGGACTAATGATGTTGGATGACCTCTCCATTGCGTATCGCCGCTTAGTCCGAAACACAGGCTCTACGCTGACCATCGTGTTGCTCGCCGCCATGGCGATCGGCGTGAATGCATGCGTATTCGCGGTGGCATATGGACTGCTTTACAAGCAACTTCCGTTCCCGGTCCAAGAGCGGCTCGTCATGCTGTCGGCTCATTCCAACAAGATGGGGATGGACATTGGCTGGTCGTTTCCGTTTCTCGAAACCGCGGTACGGGATAATCGCGCGTTCGAGCGTGTCGCCGCGTATCGTGTCGAGGATGTGGCGCTCGCCGATGACGGCGGACGGTACGCGGGCACTGCCAAAGCCATATCCCTGCAGCCTGAGTTGCTCAATTTGCTCGGCGCACGACCCGCGCTCGGACGGCTTCTTGCCCCGGAGGATGCCAGCAATGGCGCCCCGCGCACAGTGTTGATCGGTTGGGAGCTATGGCAGGGCCGATACGCGGGATCAACCTCAGTGCTCGGCCGCTCGATTCGCATCGACGGCCACGAACACACGATCATCGGTGTACTGCCTAAGGCTTCCGGATTCCCGGAACGAGATCGTCAGCTGTGGATTCCGTTGCTTGTGTCGGAGGTCGAACGCTCGCTGGCGGAAGCGGGCTCCTTCACTGACATTCGCGCGGTGGCGCGGCTCAAAGCCGGCCAGTCGATGCCTGCTGCGGCGGCCGAGATGACGCGGCTGGTGCGCGCAGAGCCGGCATTGGCTGGCATTGCCAATGAAATAGGACTCGAATTCGCAGCCAAGCCGATTCGTTACGTCTGGATCGGCGAGCGTGAGTTCTCGCTTAAGCTCATGTTGCTCGCCGTGCTCATTGTGTTTGTGGTCACCGCCGCCAACATCTGCAACCTGTACCTGTTGCGCCTGCTCAAGAGAAGGCAGGAAATGGCTTTGCTAGAGGCCGTTGGGGCAAGTTACGGTCGCCGCTTGCGTCAAATCTGTTGCGAGGTGTTGCTGCTTTGCCTTGCCGGTGCCTGTGCGGTCTCGGCTCTGTTGCCCCTCGGTTTGGCGCTGTTGCGACATTTCGACGTGCTGCCAGTCGGTGTACCACAAGTGATCGGCGCTGACTTAGCGACTCTGGCATTCATCGTCGCGATGACAGTGCTACTGGCCATGGTAATGGTAATGGTGTCGAGTGGACTTGGTTTGCAGCGCCAGAACATTTACGAAGTGCTACGCCAGACCGGCAACGGTCAGACCGCCGGTCCGCGTGCGCATCGACTACGCCAGGTACTTGTGGTTGGCCAGGTGGTGCTGACCCTGGTTCTGCTGTTCGGTGCAGCGTTGTTGTTGCGCAGTTCCTACCTGTTGCTCAACGAGGACGTGGGATTCGAACGCACTAGCTTACTGGTCGGCCAGCTCCGACCGCTTGATGTTACCAGTCTCTTGGATACTGAACGGCAGCGCGCATCGCTGGCGAACTGGGCGGCGACTACGCAGTCGATGCCAGGAGTTGAAGCCGTCGCAATGGCTAGCACAGCGCCGTTCGGGGAAAACGTCTCGGTCACGCCGTTCGTTCCGTCTGGGAATGTCAGCGCCAACCAGCGATCGCAACCTGGAGCGTATACCACCTTCGTCAGCAACGACTATTTCCGTGCACTTCAACTCCCGATCCTGCGCGGGCGTTCCTTCACGGAATCCGAGACGCGCACAGGTGCGGCGGTAGCGGTCATTGATGCCGATCTGGCCCGTAGATACTTCGATGGCGTCGACCCGCTCGACCAATTCGTCAGCATCGGCGAGAACGGGAAGTCGGTGGAACTTAGGGTCGTCGGCGTGGCGGCGACGGCCCGGCAGCGATCGCTGCAAGACAGGGACGAATATCCCACCATGTATCGCCCTAGCGAGGTCCCTTACCGCTTGGAAAGCGTGCCTGTGGACGAGGTTGAAGTGGTGATACTCGCCCGCCAGGCACCCCACGCGGTCTTGGCACCTCTACAGGCGCAACTCGGACGACTCGCACCTGATTTTAGATTTGCCCAGCTGATCACGATGGAACAGCGTATCGCCGACACGATCAAGGATCGGCTGCGGCTCAATGCCTTGCTCCAGATATTCGCAGCTATAGCGACGCTGCTGGCGGCCATCGGGATTTACGCCTTGTTGTCATACTCGGTCACCATGCGTTCTCGCGAATTCGGCGTGCGGCAGGCGCTAGGCGCCGATCGGCTGCACGTCATGGGTGTAGTGTTCGGGCAAGGCCTGAAACTGTTAGGGATCGCGATGTTCGTCGCGTTGCCCGTCTCCTATTTGCTGGGACTACTGCTTTCACCTCAACTGTATCGTGTTGGCGCGCTCGACCCTCTCTCGCTGTTGGGAGTGTTCTGTGTATTCGGGTTGATTGGGATCATCGCGAACTGGGGGCCAGCGCGGCGAGCGGCTAAGATTTCACCGATGGATGCGCTGCGCTCCGACTGAGCGTGTCCCGGGCCAGAGAATTCCGTGATGACTCGCGGGATGCGCGTTGCCAGCCAGGCAACACTTTCTAGGAAAATTACCATGGATAAGAAGAACGATGGTCCCGTGATGGACCGCAAGGAGGCTGCAAGGAAACTCGCGCTTCGCGTGCTTACCGAATCGGAGACGCGCGATGTTGCAGCAGGCGCTGGCTTCGTGAGGGTCGGTCCGCCTACGCCGGTCAAGCCCCAGGCTGTCTGAAACTGAACCGCCCCGGGATTTGAGGAGGCTTCAACTCTTGAGAAGATGAAGCCATGAACAAGTCGAACAAGTTTTCCCCAGAAGTACGTGAACGTGCG
>JBOHYD010000029.1:0-8191 GCA_050737635.1 Luteimonas sp.
GGCCAGTGCCAGGATGACAACGCTGATGCCGGTCCTGCGCATCGAAGGCAAGGATTACGTGATGGTGACGCCGCAGCTGGCCGGGTTGGCGTCGAAGCACATCGGCGCATGGCTGGCCGATCTCTCGCCGCAGCGCGACGAGATCACAGCCGCGCTCGACCTGCTGATGACCGGGTTCTAGACACGTGCGATCTGCCCTGCGTATCGCGATGGCCCAGTTTGACTTTCCGGTCGGCGCGATCGCCGACAACACCGCGCGCATCGCGGCGTTGATTGCCCAGGCGCGGGTTGTGCATGGCGCGGACCTGGTGGTATTCCCCGAACTTGCGCTCAGTGGCTATCCGCCGGAAGACCTGCTGCTGCGCCCGGCCTTCCTCGCCGATTGCCAGGCGGCGCTGGCCGCGATCGCTGTCGGCGTGCACGGCATCGTCGCGGTGGTCGGCTGGCCGGAATCCGCCGGCAGCGTCGTCTACAACGCCGCCAGCGTGCTGCGCGACGGCCGCGTGGAGACGACCTACCGCAAGCGCGAACTGCCCAACTACGCGGTGTTCGACGAGCGCCGCTATTTCGACGTCGATCCCGACGGCGGCGCGCTGGTGGTTGAGGTGTGCGGGGTCGGCGTCGGCGTGCTGATCTGCGAGGACCTGTGGTTTCCGGAACCGCTCGCGCAGACCGTCGCGGCCGGCGCGCAGTTGGTGCTGGTGCCGAATGCATCGCCGTTCGAGCGCGACAAGCACAGCCAGCGCGACGCGCTGCTGGCGATGCGCGTGGGCGAGCAGGGCGTCGCGATCGCCTACCTCAATGCGGTCGGCGGTCAGGATGCATTGGTGTTCGACGGCGCATCGGTGCTCGCCGACGGCGACGGCGTCGTGCATCCGGCCAGCAGGGCGTTCGAGGAACACTGGCTGGTCGCGGACTTCGACGCCGCGACGAAGACGTTCACGCCGGTCGACTGGCCGGTCGAGGACGAGGAGGGCCGCGAAGCGCTGGCCTGGCGCGCGGTGGTGCTCGGCACGCGCGATTACTGTCGCAAGAACGGTTTCGACCGCGTGTGGATCGGACTCTCCGGCGGCATCGATTCGGCAGTGGTGCTGGCGATCGCGGTCGACGCGCTCGGTGCCGACCAGGTCACTGCGGTGCGTATGCCGTCGCGCTACACCGCCGGGCTGTCCAACGATCTCGCCGCGCAACAGTGCGACGCGCTCGGCGTGCGCCTGCTGGCGCTGCCGATCGAAAAACCCTTTCAGGGTTTTCTCGACGCGCTGTCGGAGGCCTTCGCCGGTCACGCCGTCGACACGGCCGAGGAAAACCTGCAGTCGCGCACCCGCGGCGCGCTGCTGATGGCGCTGTCCAACAAGTTCGGCGGGTTGCTGCTGACCACCGGCAACAAGAGCGAGTATGCGGTCGGCTACGCGACGATCTACGGCGACATGTGCGGCGCGTATGCGCCGATCAAGGATCTGTACAAGACCGAAGTCTTCGCGCTCGCGCAGTGGCGCAATGACGGCACGGGACCGGGGACCGGGGACCGGGAACCGGTGAACAGAGGCTGGGTGATTCCACCGGCGGTGATCGCGCGGCCGCCGTCGGCGGAGCTGCGCGACAACCAGAAGGACGCCGACTCGCTGCCGCCCTACGACGTGCTCGACGCGATTCTGTTGCGCTATGTCGATCGGGAACAATCGCGCGACGAGATCGTGGCGGCGGGGTTCGATGCCGCGACCGTCGATCGCGTGCTGCGGCTGGTGCGGATCAGCGAATGGAAGCGCCATCAGGCCGCACCCGGCCCGAAGGTGTCGCGGCGCGCGTTCGGCCGCGAGCGACGTTACCCGATCACCAATAAGTATTCCGGTTGACCGAATGCGCCGCTCCTGCGCAAGCAACAAAAACGCCGCTCCAGGCGGCGTTTCGTCATCGCTCTTGACCGCTCAGTTGGTATCGCGGGTCTTGTCGTTGTCCAGCGCCGACTTCTCGCCGGCAAACGGATTGAGCTTGCGCAGATTCCACGGGTAGTCCGGCCAGTCGCCGGCCAGAGACGGATGCTGCGGATCGTTCTGCTGCAGTACGCGACGCGCATCGTCGGCGAGGGTCGTGTTGCCGAGGCGAGTGTAGGCCTCGACCAGCAGCGCGACCGCGTCGTTCTGGTGCTCGCTTTGCGGGTAGGTTTCGAGCAGGAACTTGGCGCGGTCGGCGGCGGCGACATTGGCGTCGCGGCGCAGGTAGTACAGCGCGACCTCCATGTCGTGGCGCGCAAACAGATTGCGCAAGCCCAACATGCGCTGGCGCGCGTCGGCGGCGTAGCGGCTGTTGGGATAGCGCTCGACGACGATGTTGAAGTCGTTGTAACCCTGCAGCGGCGTCGCCAGATCGCGGCGGCTGGCGTCGAGCGTCCATACCCGCTGCAAAAACACCGTGTCGCGGTTGGCATTGACTAGGCCGCGCAGGTAGTACATGTACGCGGTGTTCTTGTTGGTCGGGTAGGTGCGGATGTAGCGGTCGATCGTCGAGATCGCTTCCTCGTTGTTGCCCTGCTTGTATTGGGCGAACGCGGTTTCCATCAGCGCCTGTTCGGTGTACGGGCCGTATGGGTACTGCGCGACCAGCCGCTTGTAGGTGGTGATGGCATTGTTCCAGTTGCCGTTGTGCATCGACTGGCTGCCTTTGGCATAGATCTCCGCGACCGGCTGGCCCTCGAGCGCGTCTTTGTCCTTGAACGCGCCTTTCAGCCGGGCGCAGCCGGAGGTCGCGAGGGCGGCAAGGACGAGCAGCAGCAGCGCGCGGCGCAGCACGGGGCGTGGAGTCATGGAGTCGGTTGGGGCGTCAGCGGCACGAAGCGAGGATACTACCAGCCCGTGATCGTGGCCCGTGGGCTGCGCCTGAACCGAAGCCGTCCACATGCTCCCCGCCCAGATCCCGCCTGACAGCGCCTCCGACCGCGCGCTCGCCGACGACCACGACCTCGATGCCGACGACGGCGGCATTGTCACCCGCATCGCGACGGTGCCCGGCACCGCATCGGGCCGCCGCTTCGACGCGGTGC
This sequence comes from Luteimonas sp., assembly GCA_050737635.1. Taxonomy (GTDB): domain Bacteria; phylum Pseudomonadota; class Gammaproteobacteria; order Xanthomonadales; family Xanthomonadaceae; genus Luteimonas. The sequence continues at coordinate 3,041 of JBOHYD010000029.1, forward strand.
TGGTCGAGCTGTTCCCGGAGTTTTCGCGCTCGCGGCTCTCGGAGTGGATCAAGTCCGGCGACGCGTTGCTCGACGGCCGTCCGGTGCGTCCGCGCGCGGCGGTGCGCGGCGGCGAGCCGGTCGAGCTGCGCGCGGTGCTCGACATTCACACCACCGACGCCGCCGAGGACATCGCGCTCGACGTGCTGTACGAGGATAGGGATGTGCTGGTGATCGACAAGCCGGCTGGCCTCGTCGTGCATCCGGGCGCCGGCAACCGCACTGGCACCCTGGTCAACGCGCTGCTGCATCGCGATCCCGCGCTCGCCGCGCTGCCGCGCGCGGGCATCGTCCACCGGCTCGACAAGGACACCTCCGGGGTAATGGTGGTCGCGCGCACGCTGCCCGCGCATACCGGGCTGGTCGCGCAGCTGTCGGCGCGCAAGGTGCATCGCCAGTATCTTGCGATCGTGCTCGGCGCGCTGGTCAGCGGCGGCACCGCCAACGGTGCGATCGATCGCCATCCGCGCGACCGTATCCGCATGACGGTACGCGACGACGGCCGCGATGCGGTCACCCACTATCGCCTGCGCGAACGCTACCGCGCGCACACCGCGCTCGAATGCCGCCTCGAAACCGGGCGCACCCATCAGATCCGCGTGCACATGGCGCACCTCAAGCATCCGATCGTCGGCGACCCGCTGTACGGCGGATCGCTGAAATTGCCGAAGGGCGCGTCCGACGAACTGATCGCGGCATTGCGCGGTTTTCGTCGTCAGGCACTGCATGCCGAAACCCTGGAGTTCGTGCATCCGGTCAGCAGCGCGCCGATCCGCTGCAGCGCGCCGGTGCCGTCGGACATGCAGGCGCTGATCGCGCTGCTGCGCGCCGACGCGGCAGCGCATGCGGCTGCCGCGCGACGGTAATCCGGTGGCGAACGACACGGCCACGCCGCCATCGCGCGCGCGCATCGACACCAATGAGGTGCTGCACGCCGACTGGCCAGCGCCGCCTGGCGTGCATGCGTTCACCACATTGCGCCGTGGCCCCGGCGTGTCGCTGCCGCCGTTCGACCGCTGCAATCTCGGCAACGCGCGCGCGGCCGGCGGCGACGATCCGCAGGCCGTCGCGCGCAATCGTGCGCTGCTGGTCGAGCGTCACGCGCTGCCGTCGCCGCCACAGTGGCTGCGCCAGGTGCACGGTGTCGATGTGCTGAGATTGGACGATCCGGCGATAGCCAACGAGCCCGATGCCGACGCCGCAGTGACCTCCACGCCAGGCGCGGTGCTCGCGATCCTCAGCGCCGATTGCTTGCCGGTGGTGTTTGCCGCACGCGACGGCCGCGAGGTCGCCGTCGCGCATGCCGGCTGGCGCGGACTCGCCGACGGCGTGCTCGAACGCACGGTCGCGGCGATGCGCGCGCCGCCGGGGGACATCGTCGCGTGGCTCGGCCCCGCCGCCGGTGCGCAGGCCTATGAGATCGGCGCCGAGGTGCGCGATGCGTTCGTGTTGCGCGACGCGCGCGCGGCGTCGGCATTCGTCGCCACGCGCGACGGCCACTGGCGCATCGACCTGTACGCGATCGCACGCCAGCGCCTGCATGATGCTGGCGTCACCGACGTGCACGGCGGCGGTCTGTGCACGATCAGCGATGCGCAGCGCTTTTATTCCTATCGCCGCGACGGACGCAGCGGACGCATGGCGACGCTGGCGTGGATCGACGCATGATGCCGGTTCGACATAACGTGCTGCGGCCATGACGCAGCGCATGAAGCTCAACCCTCTGCCGCTGCCGGAGCACTGGCTTGCGAGCGTGATCGGCGGCGAGTGCGAGCCGGGCGGGCGTTTTCTGTAGCGGCCCGATCGCATTGCCGCGTCGCTGGCCACCTGAGGTGTGCCGAATACGTCTGTGAGTGCCGTGCGCGATACTACGCGCCCGCCTCTGCAGACCTGATCGATGACCGCCGAGACCCGTGCCGAACTCGCCGAGGTGGCCGGCGTCGCACAGACCCGCGACGCCGCGACGCAGCGGTTTGTGTTCAACCACACGATGCTGCGGATCAAGGATCCGGTCGAGTCACTCGATTTCTATACCCGCACGCTCGGCTTCATGCTCGTGCGCAAGGTCGACTTTGCGGACGCGGCGTTTTCGCTGTATTTCTTGGTGCTGGTCGACGATGACAGCGACATTCCCGACAGCGACCGCGAGCGTCAGCAGTGGCTCGCCGGCCAGCGCGGCGTGCTCGAACTCACCCACAACCACGGCACCGAAACCGCAGCGGGTGCGATGTATCACCACGGCAACAGCGATCCGCGCGGCTTCGGCCATCTCTGCGTCAGCGTGCCGGATATCCGCGCCGCATGCGCCCGGCTCGAATCGCTTGGCGTGCCGTTCCAGAAAAAGCTCAGCGACGGCAGCATGAAGTCGATCGCGTTCATCAAGGACCCCGACGGTTACTGGATCGAGCTGATCCAGCCGACGCCGCTGGCCTGAGTTTGTAGCAGCGCCCATGGGGCGCTGCTACAAGAGATGCGGGGGGCGGAGGGTCTTGGTGCGCCTTTGACGCTGATGTTTGCTGCGGACGGCAGGGTACTGCACCATGGTGCACGCGATCGCTGCCGATCGCGTCATCTGCGGGAACTGCCAATGCCCAAGCCGTCCGTCGTCCACGCCGCTGGTCCGGGCACTGCACGTCGCGTGCTGTCGCTGGCTGCTGCATTGGCGTCGATGCCATTGACGGCATCGCTGGTGTTTGCACAGGACGCCGCCGTACCTGTCGAGAAACCCGCCACCCCGCAGAACACCGCAACGCTCGACACCGTCGAGGTCACCGCGCAGCGCAAGGTCGAAAACATCCAGGACGTGCCGGTGTCGATCAGTACGATCGACGCCGAAAAGCTCGGTGCGCTGACCTCGTCGGGCGGCGACGTGCGCGTGCTGTCCGGCCGCGTGCCGAGCCTCAATATCGAGTCGTCGTATGGCCGCGCGTTTCCGCGCTTCTACATCCGCGGCCTCGGCAACACCGACTTCGATCTCAACGCCTCGCAGCCGGTGTCGCTGGTGTACGACGACGTGGTGCAGGAAAACCCGCTGCTGAAGGGCTTCCCGATTTTCGACATCGACCGTATCGAGGTGCTGCGCGGCCCGCAGGGTACGCTGTTCGGGCGCAACAGTCCGGCCGGTGTGGTCAAGTTCGATTCGGTCAAACCGGCGCAGGAGGCCAGCGGCTACGTCAAGCTCAGCTACGGCAGCGACAACCTGTGGAACCTCGAGGGTGCCTACGGCGGCGCGCTCACCGATCGCTGGTCGGCGCGCGTGTCGGTGTTGTACCAGCGCCGCGACGATTCGGTCGACAACACCATCGCCGCTCCCAACGACGGCTTCGAGGGCTACGACGAGAACGCCGCGCGCGTGCAGTTCCTGTACCAGGGCGTTGCATTCGAGGCGTTATTCAACCTGCACCGCCGCGACCTCAACGGCACCGCGCGCCTGTTCCGCGCCAACATCCTGCGCATGGGCAGCAACGATCTCGCGCCCGGTTTCGACCGCGACAAGGTCGCGCTCGACGGCATCAACTTCTCCGAGCTCGAATCCACCGGCGGCAGCGCGCGCCTGCGCTGGGACGTCGGCAGCTACAAGCTGTATTCGATCACCGGCTACGAGAGCGTCGAGAGCTTGAACCGTGGTGACATCGACGGCGGCTTCGGCGCGGTGTTCCTCGGCCCGGGCAACTCCGGTCCCGGCGTCATTCCGTTCGCGTCGGAATCCGCCGGCGGTCTGCGCGACCACGCGCAGATCACCCAGGAGTTGCGCGTCGAGTCCGACCTCGGCGGCAAGTTCGACTGGCAGGGCGGCGTATTCGGTTTTCGCGAAGACATCACCGTCGACAGCTTCAACTACAACACCTTGGCGGACCATGCGCGCAACGGTTACGCGGTCCAGGAGCAGAAAAACACCGCATGGGCGGTGTTTGCCTCCGGCGAATACGCCGCCACCGAGCAGCTCAAGCTGCGCGCCGGGGTGCGCTACACCCAGGACAAAAAAGGCTTCACTGCCAGCGTACTGGAACAAGCCGCGCCGTTCGGTGCGCCGATCGGCGGCCCGTACGCCGTCGACATCGCCGTCGACAACCTCAGCTGGGATGCGGGCGCGGTGTACGCGATCAACGACGACGTCAATCTGTACGCGCGCGTCGCCAGCGGTTTCCGCGCGCCGTCGATCCAGGGCCGGCTGTCGTTTGCCAGTGCCGGCGCGCCAAACGGCGGCGTGTCGACGGCGGGCGCCGAGGACGTGATCTCCTACGAGGCCGGCATCAAGGCCGACCTGTTCAAGCGCCGCGCGCGGATCGGATTCAACGTGTTCCGCTACGACGTTAGCGACCAGCAGATCATCGCGGTCGGCGGCGGCGCCAACACCGCAACCCTGCTCAATGCCGACAAGACCATCGGCCAGGGCTTCGAGCTCGATGCCCAGGCCTACCTCACCGACCATCTGCTGGTCACCATCGGCAGCAGCTACAACGACACCGAGATCGACGACCCCAACCTGCTGGTTCCGGTGTGCGGCGCGACATTCTTCGCTGCGCCGCTATGCACGCCGACCAATCCCACATCCGTTACCGTCGATGGCACCACCCTCGCGCGCATCGACGGCAACCCGCTGCCGCAGGCCCCGAAGTGGACCCACAACCTCACCGCGCGTTGGGGCATCCCGGTCGGCGACGGCGGCGAGTTCTTCGTCTACACCGACTGGGCGTATCGCGGCGAGGTCAACTTTTTCCTGTACGAGTCGCGCGAGTTTCGCGGCAAACCGTCGACCGAAGGCGGCGTGCGTGTCGGTTACAACTGGGATTACGGCAATTACGAAGTCGCTGCGTTCGGCCGCAACATCACCGACACCACGCGCGTGGTCGGCGCGATCGATTTCAACAACCTCACCGGCTTCTTGAACGAGCCGCGCACGTTTGGCGTGGAGTTCAGCGCGCGGTTCTGAGGTTTCAAGCTGTCCTCTTCAAGGGGGTGGACTTCCCGGCGCTCAAGGCAAACCCATCCCCATTCCGGTCTGCCCGGCCACGCGCAGCGCGCGCGGCGTTCATCGTCGCGCGAACCTGCGGTTCGCAAGCGCTCCTCTTCACCCCCTTGAAGCAGAGGGAGACCAGCAACCTCCCGGCC
>JBOHYD010000030.1:0-1607 GCA_050737635.1 Luteimonas sp.
AATCCGCTCAAACTGGTCACGGCTGATGTCGCTGGGATAGGGCTGTCTCATTCGGCTATGGTCGCAGATGGGAGATGGATTTTAAACAGGCTCTAAAAGCAACACGCTTCTTCTTTCATGCCTAACCCCCGATCACTTGCTCTCCGCCTCCAAGAGTGAGAAACAAGGAGTGAGCAGTGGGCAAGCCGCAGGATCCGCTCTTCCCTCGTTTCTCACTCCTCATCACTCACTCCTCGCCTTCAGAGCTGTTTCACCACATCCTTCAACCCCGCCGCGCAGCGGCGGCTGACTTCGAGCGGCAGCTTGCCGTGGCGCAGCACGGTGTGGATGTGGCCGTCGGGGCCGCGGCGCAGTTCGACGATCTCGTGGCGGGCGACCAAGCAGTTGCGGTGGATGCGCACGAAGCGCTCGCCGAACTCGATCTCCAGCGAACGCAGCGATTCCTCGATCAGGTCCTCGCCGCGCGCGTGGTGGACGACGACGTATTTTTCTTCGGCCTGCAGATAGTGCACGTCCTCGATCGGGATCAGCCGCAGGCTGCCGCGCAGCCGCGCGCACAAATGGGTGCGCTGCTTGCCGGGCGCGTGCGCATCATCGTCGCTGCGGCTGTGTTCGCGGCCGGCGACCACCGTGCGTGCGCGGTCGATCGCGGCCTGCAGGCGCTCCGGGCGCACCGGTTTGACGAGATAGTCGACCGCCGCGGCCTCGAACGCCGACAGCGCGTGCGCATCGTAGGCGGTGCAGAAGATCACCGCCGGGCGCGGTTCGAATGCCGCCAGGTGCCGCGCGGCCTCCAAGCCGTCGATGCCGGGCATCGCGATGTCGAGCAGCACCACGTCGGGCGCATGCTCGGCGCAGGCGTGCAGCGCCTCGCGGCCGTCGCGCGCCTCGGCGACCAGATCGACGTCGGCGATCTCGCCGAGCAGCGTGCGCAGCCGCTCCAGCGCCAGCGGTTCGTCGTCGGCGATCACGATCTTCATAGCCGGCTCGCGGACATCGTCATCGGTGTGTTCCCGGGCAGCGGCAGCCGCAGTTCGCAGCGGTACACGCCATCCTGCCACGCCGAGCGCATCGTCGCGCGCGCGCCGAACGCATAGCCGAGCCGGTGCGCGATGCTGCGCTGCGCGTGGCCGGTACCGTGCACGCCGAGCGTCGCGCCGCCAGCGGCCGGCGGCGGCAGTGACGGATTGACCACGTCGATGTGCAGCGTGCCGGCATCCGCGGCGATGCGGATCGCGATGGTGCCGCCTTCGACCAGCCGGGACACGCCGTGCAGCACGGCGTTTTCGAGCAGCGGCTGCAGCACCAAGCGCGGCATTGGCAGCGTCCACGGCAGCGGTTCGGTCTTTTGCCATGCGATGCTGAGCCGACTGCCCAGGCGCAGTTGCTCGATGTCGAGATAGCGCTCGGCGAGCTGCAACTCCTCAGCCAGCGTCGAGGAGCCATCGCCGGCACCGAGCGCGGCGCGGAACAGGTCGGACAGGTCGAGCACCACCCGTTCGGCAACCGCCGGATCGCTGCGCAGCAGGCTGGCAATCATGTTCATGCTGTTGAACAGAAAGTGTGGGCGGATGCGCGCCTGCAGCGCATCGGCCTCGGCGCGCGCG
>JBOHYD010000031.1:0-1628 GCA_050737635.1 Luteimonas sp.
GGCCTGCGCGGCGGCGGCAAGGAAGTCGCCATCAAGCGCGAACGACGCACCGCCGTTGCGCTTCCACGCATCGACCACGCCGTCGAAATGGCCGACCAGGGCCATCGCCAGCGTCATCAGCTGTGCCGCCGGCCAATCGAGCGCGGCCAGCAGCCCGCGCGCACCCTCGACGGTGTCGCGCGATAGCGCATGGCTGTCATGGCCCTCGGCGACGAGCGCGGTGAGCCGGTAGACCAGTGCACCGGCCGGGCCGAGCAGCAGAAACCACAGCAGCACGCCAAACCAGCGCCGCATGGCGCTGCGCAAGGTCGCCGCGACCAGCTCAGCCGGCTGCAGCGACACCGTCTCGCCGGCCGGCCACAGCCTGGCGGCGGCGTGGAAGCGCTCGACGTGGTCGCCGGCATCGAGCACCGCGTCGACGTCGACGTCGAGGTCGCGCGGACCCCACGCATAGAACAGCGCGGCAATGCCCAGCGCCAGCGCCGGCAGCCCGTACAGATGGCGGCCGATGACGATCTGCAGCAGCGCTAGCGCTACCAGCACCGGAGCCAGCGCCAGCGCGATGCCGTAGCGGCGGTGCCAGACGCTGTCGCCGGGCAAGCGCGCGTCGAGCCAACGCAGCCAGCGCTGATACCAGCGGAAATCACGCAGCGACTGCGTCAGCACCGGCGCGAGGTGGCCTAACGCGAGCGCGATGAGGACGGCGATCAGGGTCACGAACATCGCTGGAGTCTAATCGAGGCAAGTGGCTGCGAGCGTCGCAGGCCGGCGATCGCGCGGGGCGGGGGATCGCGGTGTTCGCATCCGGCAGCCTCTGAACTGGTCACGCCGCGTCATTCCCTGGCGCTGATGTGTTTTCCAACAGCCAAACGGTCAAGACACGCTGATGCTGATCTTCCGTCACGAGATCAAGATGGGCCCCAGCGTTCGCTGGGGTGACGAACCAGGACCTGTTCGGTGCCTGGATTGCGTGGATGGCCTTAGCCAGCCAGCCGCTGTGCATACCAGCGTTCGATCAGCCAGCGCGAGATCGACAGCTTTGGCGATAGCAGCAGCAGATCTGATCCGTGGCCGCCATCGCCCTGCGACGCAGCGCCATCGGCAGGTGTCGATTCGCGCGCGATCGCTGCGCCGATGGCGTCGGTGCTGAACCAGCGTGCGTCCTCGAGCTCGTCGCCGATCACCGGATCGTCGGGTGCGGCGTCGGCGATGAAGCCGAGCATCAGCGACGACGGAAACGGCCACGGCTGCGAGGCCAGATAACGGCAGGCATGCACGCGCACGCCGCTTTCCTCAAACACCTCGCGCATCACCGTCTGCTCCAGCGTCTCGCCGGGCTCGACGAAGCCAGCCAGCGTCGAATACCGGTGCGGCGGCCAGCTCGCCTGGCGGCCGAGCAGCAGGCGGTCGCCGTCGGACACCGCCACGATCACTGCCGGGTCGGTGCGCGGATAGTGTTCGGCACCGCATTGCGTGCAGCGACCGAGCCAGCCGGCGCGTAGAAACGCCACCGCGCCGCCGCACACGCCGCAGTGCCGGTGCCGCGCCTGCCAGTGCAGCATCGCCCGCGCCTGCGCGAAGGCCGTCGATGCGAACGCCGGCCACGCCATGGCGGCGCTGCGCAGGTC
>JBOHYD010000032.1:0-4733 GCA_050737635.1 Luteimonas sp.
CAATAGGACCACTTCACGCCTGGATAGTTCGTGAAGCAGTCAGTTAAATTTTTGTTGAATTCAGCCTGTGTTTATTCCGTAACAGCGCGTGCACGCCGCCATCATGCCGCGCCAGCGCGCAGCACGCGGAATCCTTCTTGAAAACAGCGCTCAATGCGCTTCGTCCCAGTTGTTGCCGACGCCGCTGTCGACCACCAGCGGAACGCGCAGTTGCGCGGCCGCGGACATGCGTTTGACGACTTCGGATTTCAGCGTTTCGACAAACCCGGCATCGGCCTCGAACACCAATTCGTCGTGCACCTGCAGGATCATCATCGCGCGGTCGGCATGCGTGGCCAGCCAACCGTCGATGTCGATCATCGCGCGCTTGATGATGTCCGCGGCGGTGCCCTGCATCGGCGCGTTGATCGCCGCGCGCTCGGCCCCGGCGCGCTGGCCCTGGCTGCCCTTGGCGATGTATTCGAGGTACAGGCGGCGACCGAACACGGTCTCGACGTAGCCTTGTTCGCGTGCCTGCAGCCGAGTGCGGTCCATGTACTCGCGCACGCCGGGGTAGCGCGAAAAATACAGGCCGATGTAGTCCTGCGCTTCGCCGCGCGCGATGCCTAAGTTGCGCGCCAGCCCGAACGCGCTCATGCCGTACATCAGTCCGAAGTTGATCGCCTTGGCGGCGCGGCGCTCGTTGCCGGTGACGTCGTCGAGCGCCTTGCCGAAGACTTCGGCGGCGGTCGCGCGGTGGACGTCGACGCCCGACGCGAATGCGCGCATCAGCGCAGCATCTTCCGACAGGTGCGCCATGATCCGTAGCTCGATCTGCGAATAGTCGCAGGCCAGCAGCTTGCGGCCCTCGGGCGCGACAAACGCGCGGCGGATGCGGCGGCCGTCGTCGGTGCGGATCGGTATGTTCTGCAGGTTGGGATCGGACGACGACAGCCGCCCGGTCGCCGCGCCGGCCTGGTGGTAGCTGGTGTGCACGCGGCCGCTGTCGGGATTGATCATCTCCGGCAGGGTGTCGGTATAGGTGCCGCGCAGCTTGGCGAGGCCGCGGTAGTCGAGGATCACCCGCGGCAGCTCGTGCTGGTCGGCGATCGCCTCGAGCGCCTCCTCATTGGTCGACGGCTGGCCCTTCGGCGTCTTCAGCACCGCCGGCAGCTTGAGCTCGTCAAATAGCAATGCCTGCAATTGCTTCGGCGAGTCGAGATTGAAGCTGCGGCCGGCAAGTTCGGTGGCGCGCTGTTGCAAGACCAGCATGCGCTTCGACAGGTCGGCACTCTGCCGGCGCAGCTCGTCGACATCGACGCTGACGCCGTTGGCCTCGACGCGCGCGAGCACCGGCACCAACGGCATCTCGATGTCGCGGTACACGCGCATCAGGCCGGCATCGGCGGCGAGTTTGGGGCCGAGCACGCGGTGCAGGCGCAGGGTCACGTCGGCATCCTCGGCGGCGTAGCGCGTGGCGTCGTCGATGGCGACGTGCGAAAACGGAATCTGCTTCGCACCCTTGCCGGCGACGTCGGCGTACTTGATCGTGGTGTAGCCGAGGTAGCGCGTGGCGAGTGAATCCATGTCGTGGCGAGTGCGGCCGGAATCGAGCACGAAGCTCTCGAGCAGGGTGTCGTCGGCGTAGCCGTGCACGTCGACGCCGTGGCGGCGCAGCACATGCAGATCGTACTTGCCGTGCTGGCCGAGCTTGCGCTTGCCGGCATCGCCGAGCAGCGGCCGCAGCGCGTCAAGCACCACGTCGCGGTCGAGCTGTGCCGGCGCGCCCGGATAGTCGTGCGCGAGCGGGATGTAACTCGCCGTGGCGGGCTCGACGCACACGCTGATGCCGACGAGAGTGGCGCGCAGCGGGTCGAGCGAGTCGGTTTCGGTATCGAATGCAAACGCGTCGGCCGCACGCAGCTGCGCGATCAGCGCGTCGAGCTGCGCGACGGTGAGTACGCTGTCGTAGCGGCCAGCAGCAGACAGCGCGGCGTCCGGGGGCGGCAGATCGTCGTTGGATGCGGTGACAAACGCGGCGGGCCGCGCTGCGCTGCGCCCGGGCGATGGTGCGGACGCATCGCCGGCATCTGTGCCGCCGATGTCGCGCAGCGCCTGGCTCAGGCCATAGCGCGCGTACAGCACATGCAGGCTGTCGATGTCGCGCTCGCGGCGCGCGAGCGTGGTCGGCCCGCCGTCGAGTGCGACATCGGTCTTGATGGTGACCAGTGCGCGGCTGAGCGGCAGCCGCGGCAATGCGGCGCGCAGGTTGTCGCCGATCTTGCCCTTGATCGCATCGGCATGGGCGATCACGCCGTCGAGGGTGCCGTATTCGGCCAACCACTTGGCCGCGGTCTTCGGCCCGCACTTGTCGACGCCGGGCACGTTGTCGACGGTATCGCCCATCAATGCCAGCAGGTCGACGATCTGCTGCGGACGCACGCCAAACTTGTCGATCACCGCCTGGTCGGAATCCATTCGACTGCCGCTCATCGTGTTGATCAGCTCGATCTGCCCGCCGCCTTTGATGCCGCGCACCAGCTGCGCGAAATCCTTGTCGCCGGTGGAGATGGTCACGTCGATGCCGGCAGCGGCGGCCTGCAGGGCCAGCGTGCCGATCACGTCGTCGGCCTCGACGCCGGCCACGCGCAGGATCGGCACGCCGAGCGCTGCAACGATGCGCATCATCGGCTCGATCTGCGCGCGCAGCTCGTCGGGCATCGCCGCGCGTGTGGCCTTGTATTCGGGATACATGTCGTCGCGGAAGGTCTTGCCCGAGGCATCGACGACGAAGGCGAGGTAGTCGGGTTGCTCCTTCAGCGTCGCGCGCAGCATATTGACCACGCCAAACAGCGCGCCGGTCGGCTCGCCGTCGGCATTGCTCAGCGGCGGCAGCGCGTGGAACGCGCGGTACAGGTACGAAGAACCATCGATCAGGACGAGGCGTGTCATGGCCGGATTCTACCCGCCGTGCACGGCGGGCCGCTGGCGCGATCGGCATGTCGCATGGCCGCCTCGCGATGAGCGCGCTCGTCGCGCCGCGGCCGCTTGGTGAGTGCATACTTTCGGCCGTCCCGTCTTTCGGAGTGTGGTGATGCGTCCGAATCCGCTGCGCTTGCGTCCGTCAGCCGTGCTGTCGATCGCCGTACTGCTGCCGTGCGCACTTGCACTGCCCGGGTGCGCGACGTTCGGCAGCGATGCCGGTGCCGGCGGCATCCCTGAGGACGCGGTGCCGACCGTGCGCCGCGAAGCCAACGGCGACACCGTCACCCAGTACCGCGTCGGCGGCCGCGTCCGTGCGGTCAAGGTCGAGCCGTCGCGCGGACCGGTGTATTACCTCTACGACCGCGACGGCGACGGCGTGATCGACAAGGCTGGCGACAACCCGCCGCAGACGTATTTCAAACTGTTCGGATGGAACTGAGTGGCCCGGATGCACGGAGAAGATCGCAGCCCGTGCCCCGTACCGATGACGCGCCTGCATCGGCGCCGCATGCGCCAGACTCCGGCGTGATGCGTACCGAGGCCGATATCGCCGTCGCATTGATCGGCTATGGCTACGCCGGGAAAACCTTCCACGCGCCACTGATCGCCGCCACGCCGGGGCTGCGGCTGGCGACGATCGTCTCGCGCGAAGCCGGCAAGGTGCATGCCGATCTTGCGGATGTGCGCGTCGCCGCCGATGCGCGCATCGCGATCGACGATCCACAGATCGATCTCGTGGTGATCGCCACGCCCAACGACACCCACGCGGGACTCGCCGACACCGCGCTGCGCGCCGGCCGCCACGTCGTGGTCGACAAGCCGTTCACGCTGACCCTCGCCGAGGCGCGCGCGCTCGCGCAGCAGGCGGACCGCTGCAACCGCGTGCTGTCGGTGTTCCACAACCGCCGCTGGGACAGCGATTTTCTCGGCGTGCGTCAGGCGATCGCCGATGGGCTGATCGGCGACGTGATGCATCTCGAAGCGCATTTCGACCGCTTCCGGCCGCTGGTGCGCGATCGCTGGCGCGAACGCGACGTGCCCGGCGGCGGCATCTGGTTCGATCTCGGCCCGCATCTGGTCGATCAAGCGCTGCAACTGCTGGGGTTGCCGACGGCGGTCACCGCCAGCTTTGCGATCCAACGCGACGGCGGCGTCAGTGCCGATTGGGCGCACGTGATCCTCGACTACGGCAGGCAACGCGCGATCCTGCACGCCGGCATGCTGGTCGCCGGCGGCGTGCCGCGCTTCGTGGTGCACGGCACACGCGGCAGCGTGGTCAAGGCGGGCATGGACGTGCAGGAAGCGCAGCTGCTGCGCGGCATGCGGCCGGGCGATGCCCGTTGGGGCGTGGATGACGATGCGCTGCAGTTGTTTGACGGCAGCGGTGCCGCGCCGCGTGCGCTGCCGGCTCCGGCCGGCGACCAGCGCTGCTATTACGCGGCACTGCGCGATGCGGTGCGCGGCACCGGCGATAACCCGGTCACGCCGCTGCAGGCGGTCGCGGTGATGGCAGTGCTCGAGGCGGCGAGCGCATCGGCGCGCAGCGCGGCGTCGGTGCCGTTGCCGCTCAGCGATGCCGAGCGCGCCGCGTGGCTGCGGATGTCCATCTGATCCTTTGCTGCTGCTCGACAGCGACGCTACGAGCATCAAAGGGTTGCAGCGGCGCGATTGAGCGGAAACGCGCGACCAGCGCTACCGATCCGTTGATCGGTGCGCTGGCCTGCGTGCGAGCACCGCCAGCCGAAACGGCGGCAGCGTCACCGTAGTGC
>JBOHYD010000033.1:0-2061 GCA_050737635.1 Luteimonas sp.
GGCACAGGCACCGGTGATTTATCCATACCGTCATCCCGGCGCACGCCGGGACCCAGCTAGACGATCGCGGCATACAAATCGAGCCAGTGCGGATTGCCGGCTTCGATCAGTTCGATTTTCCACGCCCGTTTCCACTCCTTGATCGCCTTCTCGCGTGTGATGGCCGATGCGATTACCGGTCGCTGGCAGGCGGCGGCGACGGGCCGTTCATCGGCGGCGGATTGGCGACATAGATCGCGATGCCTTTCGCGTACTTCTGCGTCGGGCTGATGCTGACGCCGATCCCGCCGCTGCTGAAGCCGCTGCCGCCGATGCGGCCGCCGCCGGCGCCGACACTCAGCGCGCTGCCGCCACCGCCGTCGGCGGTGCCGCCAAATAGCACGCCGTTGGCGCCGAGCTTGGCGGCTTCGGCGCGCAGTTTGTCGATCACGGCATTGGTCTTGTTCTGCTCGCCATAGGTGAACGCACCGCTCTTGGTGTCGAGCAGCGCGATCTCCTCGTATTGGCCCGGCGGCGGCTGGTAATAGATCGCGACCTGCCAGGGGGCGATCGGCGGACGCGGCTTGCCGGTGATCAGTGCGGAGCTGGCGCAGGCGCACAGCGCGAAGGCGATCCACAGCAGCGGAATGACACGAAGCAGGCGCATGGTCAGGCTCGCGTTGGTGGCGTGGCGGTCATCCTACGCCGGACGGCATTGCCGACAAGTCAGTCATCCAAGCCGGTCGCGCGGCCTGTCGATGCCGTCCGGACGCCGCGCTACGCCATGCCGCCGTTGACGCCGATCACCTGACCAGTCACATAGCTGGCGGCGTCGCTGCACAGGAAGCGCACCAACGCCGCGACCTCGTCGGGCGTGCCGGCGCGGCCGGCGGGGACGATCTGCTTGATCGCCTCGGGCGGAAACGCGGCGTTGGTCATGCTGCCGGCGATCACTCCGGGGGCGACGACATTGACGGTGATATTGCGCCCGGCCATCTCGCGTGCCAGCGATTTCGACGCGCCGTGCAGCGCGGCCTTGGCGGCGGCGTAGTTGGTCTGGCCGCGGTTGCCGAGCACGGCGGCGATGCTGGATACGCTGACGATACGTCCCCAGCGCGTGCGCGCCATCGGCAGCAGCAGCGGCTGGGTGACGTGGAAGAATCCGTGCAGCGAGACGTCGATGACGCGCGTCCACTGCGCCGCCGACATGCCGACCATCGCTGCGTCGTCGTGGATGCCGGCGTTGTTGACCACGATCTGGATCGGGCCGTCGGTGAGCAGGGCGTCGATCGCGGTACGCGCGGCATCGCCGTCGGCGACGTCGAACGCGACCGCCTGCGCACTGCCGCCGGCAGCCGCGATGCCGGCAACGACGGATTGCGCGCGCGCCAGATTGCCGTTGGCGTGGACGATCACATGCACGCTGTCGGCGGCGAGCTGACGGCAGATCGCGTCGCCGAGATCGCCGCTGCCGCCGGTGACCAGCGCGCGGCGTGGCGTTGATGGGTTGTTCATGCGTCGATTATCGCTTGCCGGCGCGCGGCTGGTTGGTGCATGCCCTACTCCGCCGACATGCCGCCGAGCATCACCGCGGCGCGGCCTTCGGCAAGCAGCCTGTCGCCACAGACGATGCGGAAGCGGTATTGCTGGCTGGCTTCGGCCTCAACCAGCACCTGCGCGCTGCAGTCGAGGTCGTGCTGCAGGTCGTCGATGCGCGCGACAGACAGCGTCACGCCACGCAGCGCGACCAACACGCCCGGACGCGCCGCGCCCCCGGACGCGCGCGCGCGCAAGCCGCCGTGCACCGCCATCGCCTGCGCGCCGTATTCGCACAGGTGCACCGCGCGCAGCCGATCCTGCAAGCGCAACGGATGCGCGGCATCGCGATGGTTGCGCGCGCGCAGGCGGATGCATGCGTCGTTCCAATCGACGACCTCGTCCCACAGGCACATCGCGCCCTGGTGGGGGATCAGCCGGATGATCTCGTCGCGTGCAATCATTGCCTTCGTCACGGTGTCGGAGCGTGCCCTGCACGGCAGGCGCGGCCGCCGCCGGATGACCATTGTAGGAGCGCCCCACGGG
>JBOHYD010000034.1:0-4476 GCA_050737635.1 Luteimonas sp.
CTCGGCGTAGATGTTGAGCACCGGCATGTCGACGAGGCCGAGATGCACCTCGCGCTCGCCGATCACGATGCCGCCGTTGACGAAGCCGTTTTGCTGATAGAACTGCTTGACGAACTGACGGAAGGCCTCGCCGGCTTGATCGGGCGAATCGAAGATCCATTTTTCCATGCGCAGAAAATCCTCGACCGCGGACTTATCGTCGAGGATGTCGACCAGGCCGACGTACTTCTGCACAAACAGCCGCCAGGGTTTGAGCGTCAGGTAGCAGAGGTTCATCATCTCGGCCGGCACGTTGCCGAGCGTGTCGACAAACAGGTCGATGTCCATGCCGCGGGTGAAGTTGGACAGCATATTGTCGTCGGTGTGGAAATCCACCGGCGTGACCATCGTGATCAGGTTCTTGATGCGATCCGGGTGCAGTGCGGCATAGCACAGCGAGAATGTGCCGCCCTGGCAAATGCCGAGTAGGTTGATCGCATCGAGATCGAATATCCCGCGCAGGTGATCGACCGCGCCGCCGATGTAGCGCTCGATGTAGTCCTCCAGGGTCAGGAAGCGATCCGAGCGATCGGCATAGCCCCAATCGATCACGTACACGTCCTCGCCGAGCGCGAGCAGATTGCGCACCAGCGACTTGTCGGCCTGCAGGTCGACCATGTACGGCCGGTTGACCAGCGCATAGCTGATCAACAGCGGGATGGTCGCGGTCGGCGCGCGCGCGCCGATGAAGCGGTACAACACCACCTTGCCGTCGCGCCAGACTTCCTGTTTATCGGTGGCGCCGTAATGGACATCGTCGACGTCTTGTAAGGTCTTCAAGCCGGCGCCGAGCTTGCGCTGCAGCGCCATCGCCTCCTCGGCCAGCGCGTTCGCGGAAATATTCAGTGGTCCGTGCATGTCAGCGTCCGCCCTTCTTCGACGCCGACTTCGCCGTGCGCGGTGCCACCGGCATCGAGGCGTGGATGAAGATCGGCGTCGATCCGTGCCTGCTCACCGCCGGCGCATGTGCGGCCTTGACCGAGCGTGCCGGTGCGCGTTTCGTCGCCGTCGGTGCGCGCTTGGTCGGCTTCGCGACCGGTGCGGCGCGCGGGCGCGCGGCGGTTTTCTTCGCCGGCGCGGAGCTGGCGGACGGTTGGCGACGCAGCGCAGCGTCGCGCGGCGGCACCTTCGCCTCCGCTACGGTCGTTTCGGTGACATCGGCTTTGGTCACGGCGCGCAGCGGCGGCGGCGATCGCGGCGCAGACGATTGTTGGGGTATTGCCGGCGCAGGGCCGGCATCCGCGACCGCGCGACGCAACACAGGTGCCGGCCGCTTGGCATCCATTCGTGAAGGTTTCGCCACTGCCGCACCGTCGCGCAGGCGGCGCATCTGGCGTTCGAGTTCGACGATCTTGCGGTGCGCGCCGTCGAGCTCGGTGCGCGTGGGCATGCCGAACTGCGCGCACAGACGCTCCACTTCGCACTGCACGCCAGCGCGCACGCGCATCTGCGCGTCGACCAGTTCGCCGTACACGCCGCGGAACTCCAGCGACATCGCGATCTTTGCGTACGCCTCCTCGGCAGCATCGATCCACAGATCGAACAGCGCGCGCGCGCTGCCGAGCTGGCGCCCGGGCTGCTCGTGTTCGGCGAGCTTGCTTTCAAAGATGCCGAACGCATCCTGAGTGGCCTGCAGCATCAGCGCGTTGTAGGCCTGCATGCGCGGCTGCAGCTGCTGCAGCGCCTGTGCCAGCGCCTGCCACTGCTCCTGCTGCTCGCGCGCGACGCCGAATTGCGGCAGCGACGGCATCTGCCCCATCTGCGGCATCGCCGCCACGCCGTCCTGCAACGCCTGCAGCCACGGCGACACCTGTTGCAGCCAGTGCTCAAACCCATGCTGTCCCGGCCCCTGCTGCATGCCCTGCAGCAGGCTGGCGAACGGATTGCCGCCCATGCCCGGAAATGCGCCGCCCATGCCCGCAAACGGCGGCACGCCGAAGCCGCGCATCGCGTTGAAACCGCTGCTGCCACCGATGCCGCTGATCGCCTGCCGCCATGCGTTGGCGATGTCGGCGGCACCGGCATCGCGGCCGACAAACTGCGCCGCGACCTGCTGCATCATCCCCAGCCACGGCTGCGATTGCGCGTTGAAGCGATCGAGCGCGTCGTCGGACTCAGGCCGCCCGCCCTTGGCCATCGCCGTCCACCAGTCCAGCGGCTGTTGCCACGGCGACGCCGGTGCCGACGGCAGCGCACCGGGCGCGGCGGCGCGCATCGCCTCGCCCCACGCGCCCCAATACTGGCGCGCCAGCGACTGCAGATCGTCGGGCATTCCGAACTGTCCCACGCCGTCGTTGCGCATCGCCATCCTCCGAAAGTCAGGCGTCGATCATAGCAACGGCGCATCGCACGGCCGCTATTGTCAGGGCTTCGGGATGCGCAGCGTCTTGCTGATCATCAGCGAGCCCGACAGCGCATACAGCAGCAGCAGCGGATGCAGCTGCCAGGGCCCGAGCGTCCACGCGCCAAGCCACAAGCCGTCGCCGATCGCGCCGAGATGCGCGGCTACCGCGAGCACGAGTACGACCGCGAGGCTGGTCGAGATCGGCATGCCCTCGAAAAACCTCACCTTGTCGCCACCCTCGGCCAGCACTTCGGCGCTGACGTTGTAGCGCGCTAGCCGGCTGACCCCGCAGCACACGAATAGCTGAGCACGATCCAGTCCCAGCCGCCCTGCAGCCCGCAGGCATAGCCTGTTGTGATGTGGGGATAGCGAGACAGCGCGGCAGCGCCTATCGAACCGAACATTGCGCGGCACCGACGGCCAAAGCGCCGCAACCGGCACCGCGCAGCCGCTGCATCAGGCCGCGCGTGCCCTTCGACTTGGTGACGCGCATCGCGATCGCGTCCAGCTGCGTGCGTGGCTCAACGCGTCAAAAATGGATGACGGTGCGGATCGACTTGCCCGCGTGCATCAACTCGAAGGCCTCGTTGATCCGCTCGAGCGGCAGGTGATGGGTGATGAAGGGGTCGAGGTCGATCTCGCCGTTCATCGACTGCTCGACCATACCCGGCAGCTGGGTGCGGCCTTTGACGCCGCCGAACGCACTGCCGCGCCAGACCCGGCCGGTGACCAGCTGGAACGGCCGCGTGCTGATCTCCTGCCCGGCACCGGCGACGCCGATGATGATGCTCTCGCCCCAGCCCTTGTGGCAGCACTCGAGCGCCGAGCGCATCACCTGCACGTTGCCGATGCACTCGAAGCTGAAGTCGACGCCGCCGTCGGTGAGTTCGACGATCACCTCCTGGATCGGCCGGTCGTGGTCCTTGGGATTGATGCAGTCGCTCGCGCCCATCGCTGTGGCGAGCGCGAACTTGCCGGGATTGGTGTCGATGGCGACGATGCGTCCGGCCCTGGCCTGCACCGCGCCCTGGATCACCGCGAGGCCGATGCCGCCGAGACCGAACACCGCGACCGAATCGCCCGGCTGCACTTTAGCGGTGTTGTGCACCGCGCCGATGCCGGTGGTGACCCCGCAACCGAGCAGGCAGACCTTCTCCAGCGGCGCATCGGGATTGATCACGGCGAGTGAAATCTCCGGCACCAGCGTGTACTCGCTGAAGGTGCTGCAGCCCATGTAGTGATAGATCGGCGCACCGTGGTACGAGAACCGTGTGCTGCCGTCGGGCATCAGGCCTTTGCCCTGCGTCGCGCGCACCGCCTGGCACAGGTTGGTCTTGCCGGACAGGCAGAACTTGCATAGCCGGCATTCGGCCGTGTACAGCGGGATCACGTGATCGCCGACCTTGACGCTGGTGACGCCGTCGCCGACCTGCTCGACGATGCCGCCGCCCTCGTGGCCGAGCACCGACGGGAAGATGCCCTCGGGATCGTCGCCGCTGAGCGTGAACGCATCGGTATGGCAGACGCCGCTGTGGGTGATGCGCACCAGCACCTCGCCCCTGCGCGGCGGCGCGACGTCGATCTCGACGATCTCGAGCGGCTTGCCGGCGGCAAATGCGACGGCGGCGCGTGACTTCATTGCTGACTCCATGAGTGGATCATTTGAGATACGACCTGACCATCGCGATGGCTTCGTCGATGCCGGCGGCGTTGTCGGTGAGGTGACCGAACTCCTCGCGCATGTGGCTTTCGAGGACCTCCGCCATCAGGCCGTTGACCGCGCCGCGGATCGCCGCGATCTGCTGCAGCACCGCGGCGCATCCGCTGCCCTGCTCGATCGCCAGCGACAACGCTTGGGCCTGGCCGCGGATACGACGCAGTCGGGTCAGCGCGCGCTTTTTTTCCTGGGCGGAGTGCGGCATGGGCGATGTTTTTGCTGCGTTGCAAAAGTACTGGGGGAGAGTATATGCCGCAGGCCGGTCAAGCGCGTGGCAGCGCGCCGGGCATTCGGCAAGGGCGTCATCGACCTGGGCTCGTCCCCCGGCCCGGCGCAGCGCGCCGGGCGTTCGGCAAGGGCGCCATCGACCTTGGCT
>JBOHYD010000035.1:0-6596 GCA_050737635.1 Luteimonas sp.
ACTCGATGCGATGCTCGGCTGGGTCGGTGGCATCACCCATATCGAACAACTGATCGGCCAGCGGCTGTCGATGAGCTTCCTGCTCGGCTATCTGCTCGCACCGATCGCCTGGATCATCGGCGTGCCGTGGCAGGACGCGACCACGGTCGGCTCGCTGATCGGCCAGAAGATCGTGCTCAACGAGTTTGTCGCCTACCTGCAGCTCGCTGAAATCGTCAACGGCAAGATCGCAGGCACCACCTTGACCGATCAGGGCCGGCTGGTGGCGACCTATGCGCTGTGCGGATTCGCCAACTTCAGCTCGATCGCGATCCAGATCGGCGGCATCGGCGGCATCGCGCCCGAACGCCGCGCCGATCTCGCGCGCCTCGGCCTGCGCGCGGTGCTCGGTGGCTCGATCGCAACCTTCATGACCGCCACGATCGCCGGCGTGCTGACCGTGCTGGGTGCCTGAGATGTCACGTGTGGTGGTCGTTGGCTCGTTCAATGTCGATCACGTCTGGACCGCCGCCGCGTTGCCGCGCGCGGGCGAAACGCTGGCCGGCCACTATGCCGCCGGGCCGGGCGGCAAGGGGTTCAATCAGGCCACCGCCGCCGCGCGAGCGGGCGCGGTAACGGCATTCATCTGCGCGCTCGGCGACGATGCCGGCGGCGCGTTGGCACGGCAGCTGGCCGCTGGCGATCGCATCGATCTGCGTGCGCTGCGCAGCGACCAGGCCACCGGCACCGCCGGCATCTATCTGGATCACGCCGGCCGCAACTGCATCGTGATCGGTGCCGGCGCCAATGCCGCGCTGGCGGCGGAGCACGTCACCGCGCACGACGATGCGTTCATCAACGCCGGTGTCGTGGTGGCGCAGCTCGAATCGCCGATCGACGCAGTGATCGCCGCACTGCACGCCGGACGCATGCACGGCGCGCTGACCCTGCTCAATCCGGCCCCGGCCAACGCAGCCACCAGCCTGCCGCTGCTCGCGCTGACCGATCTGCTGACGCCGAACGAAACCGAGTTTTCCGAGCTGATCGCGCGCCACGTCGGCGAGCGCATCGGCAGCGACGCCATCACCCTCGACCAGCCACGCCTGCATTCCCTGTGCCGCGAGTTGCTGCCGGAAGGCAGCGTGGTCGTGACGCTAGGGGCAAACGGCTGTTTCGTCTCGCACGCCGACGGACGGCTGCACGGCGACCACCGTGCGTTCTACCGGCTCGATGCCGAACGCGTGCAGACCATCGACACCACCGGCGCCGGCGATGCGTTCAACGGCGCGCTCGCCGCCGCGATCGCGGGCGCTCCCGCGCGGCCGCTGCGCGAGCACCTGCGCGTCGCGGCACGATTTGCGGCGCTGTCCACCGAACGCCACGGCGCCGCGGCAGCGATGCCGACGAAGGCCGAGGTCGACGCGCGCTTCGGCGACTGACGCGACTGGCGTTGATCGACGGCAACGCGCGGGGAATCGCCGCGGCCCATCGTCTTCAATAAAAAGAAGGCCCGAACAGCTCGCAACCGGCCATTTCGGCGGCCGCCGGGATCCGGCCTTTTCAATTGGTCGCCAAAGAATCCGGATTCCGGTTTTCGCCGCAATGACGGCTTGTTCAGCCCCACCCAAACGCCCGCAGGACCGGGACCGGCCGGCCGATCTATTAATCGCGAATGGTTCGCATTACCATGTACTTCCGTTTCCCTGCCGGTCACCACATGTCCCGCGCCGCTCGCATCACCGCCGTGTTCTCCGCCGTGCTCGCCACGCCTGCGTTCGCGCAGCAGACCGCGCCCGCCGACGATAACGCCGTCGATCTCGACCGCATCGTCGTGTCGGCCAGCACCTCGCGCATGCCGCAGTCCGAGGCCGCACTGCCCAACACCATCACCGTCATCGATCGCGTGCAGCTCGAACAGCAACTCGCGCTGACCCAGGACATCTCGCAAGTGCTGGCCAACCTGATTCCGGCGTTCGCGCCGTCGCGGCAGAAGCTGACCAGCTTCGGCGAGTCGCTCAGAGGCCGACAGCCGCTGTATCTGGTCGACGGCGTGCCGCAATCGACACCGCTGCGCGACGGCTCGCGCGACGCCCACACCATCGATCCGTCGGTCGTCGAGCGTATCGAGGTGTTGCACGGCGCCAACGCGCTGCAGGGCCTCGGCGCGTCCGGCGGCATCATCAACATCATTACCAAGCGCGCCCCGCGCAGCGACGGCGAGTTCCAGGAAGTGGCGGTCGGTGCGAGCACCGCGCTGCCCGACCAAAGCGATGCGGCAAGTGCGCGCGCGTCGTATCTGTACGGCGTGCGTCGCGGCGCATTCGATTTTGTCGGCGGTCTGTCGTACGCACAGGAAGGCCTGTACTACGACGGCGACGGCCGCGCGATCGCGGTCAACGGCACGCAGGGCGATCTGATGGACGCGCGCAGTCACAACGTGTTTGCAAAACTCGGCTGGAATATCACCGACAGCCGCCGCCTGCAGCTCACCGCCAACCGCTACCGGCTGCAGGGCGACGGCGACTACCGCGCGGTGCTCGGCGATTTCAGCAACGACATCACTGCCACCTCGCGCCGCGGCGACGTGCTTGGCGACGCCGCGCGCAACCGCTCGACATCGCTGACACTCGACTACAGCGATCGCGCGCTAGCCGGCGGCGTGCTGCAGGCGCAGGCGTTCTGGGTCGATTTCGAGGGCTTGTTCGGCGCGATGCCGGGCCGCAATTTCTTCGGCGCCACCCCGGGCGCGCTGGCGTTCGACCAGTCGCAAAATGTGTCCGAAAAAATCGGCGGCAAGTTCAGCTGGTCGCGCGGCGACATTGGCGGCCTGCCGTTGCGGATGACGCTCGGGCTCGACCTGCAGCGCGACACCACCTATCAGGAACTGGTGCGCAGCGGCCTGAACTGGGTGCCGGAAACCGAATACACCTCGGTGTCGCCGTTCGTGCAGCTTGAGTACCGCATCGCCGACCGCGTCACGCTGAGCGGCGGCCTGCGCCACGAGCGTGGCGAGCTCAGCGTCGACGACTACCTCACCCTGCCCGTCCACGGCACGCAACAGGTCGAAGGCGGCAAGCCGAAAACGCGCGAAACCCTGCCTAATCTCGGCATGGTCTGGGAGCTCACCGACGCGCTCAAGCTGTACGCGTCCTACGCCGAGGGCTACACCGTCGCCGATGTCGGCCGCGTGCTGCGTGCGATCAACGTGCCCGGCCAGCGCGTCGACGATCTGGTCGATCTGTCGCCGGTGATTGCCGACAACCGCGAGCTCGGCCTCGATTACGACGACGGGCGCTGGGTCGCGCACCTGGCCGCGTACTGGTCGGATTCCGACCTCGGCTCGCTGCTGATCTACGATCCGGTCACTGACAGCTACAACATCAGCCGCCAGCCGACCGAGATCCGCGGCGTCGAAGGCAACCTTGCATTGCGCTTCAGCGATGCCGGACGCGTCGGCGTCGGCTATGCGACCGCCGATGGCCGCTACGACCGCAATCTCGACGGCCGCATCGACACCGATCTTGAAGGCATCAACATCAGCCCCGATCGCGCGACCGCATTCTGGGAACAGACCTGGACGCCGGCGTTCACCACCCGCCTGCAGGCCAGCCACGCCTTCGATCGCGATTTCGACCAGCACGGCGTGCGGGTCGCGGAGTTCGACGCCTACACCACCCTCGACCTGCAGGCACGCATCGCGTTGCCGGTCGGTGCGCTCAATCTCGGCATCGAGAACCTGCTCGACGCGCGCTACATCAGTTACTACTCGCAGACCACGCCATCCAACGACGACTACGTGGCTGGTCGCGGCCGCGTGCTCAGCGCGAGCTGGGCGTACCGGTTCTGATGAGCGCCATGCCGCAAACGCATCAGCGGCAAACGCACCACGCGATGGGCTCAATGACGCCGTGAGCATCGATCGCAGACACAACGCATCCGCGCGCAGACGCGTGCGCAGCCTGCTGTCGTGGCTGCATCTGTGGCTCGGGCTGACGCTCGGCAGCATGTTTGCGCTGATAGCGCTGTCCGGCTCGGTGCTGGTATTCCACACCTCGCTGCTGCGCTGGCAGTACCCGCAGCTCGGCGCTCACGCACCGGTCGCCGATGGCGCGGTGCTGGCGCGCGTACTGGCGCGGTGGACGCCGCAGGGGCTGTCCACGATTGATCTGCCGCGGCAGGAGTTGCCGGTCTGGCAAGGGTATTTCCGCGACGGCACCCGGCGTTACTTCGCACCTGAGGACGGCGCGCTGCTGCTGTCGCGCAGCGAGCACGACGATGCGCTGCTGTGGCTGCACGAATGGCACACCGCGCTGCTCGGTGGCGACGCGGGACAGCGCGTGGTCGGCATCATCGGTTGGTGCGCGTGCTTCATGCTGCTCAGCGGTCTGTATCTGTGGTGGCCGACACGCGGCCGCGTGCTCGCCAGCCTGCGCATGCACGCGCAGCCGCCGCTGCGGCGCTGGCTGTCATGGCACCGCAGTACCGGCGCGATCGCGCTGCCGCTGCTGCTGCTGCTCACGCTGACCGGCGTCGGCATGGTCTATCACGACGGCGCACGCGCGCTGCTGACCGGCCTGTTTGGCGGCGATCCGCCACCTGCCGCGCCCAAGACCTCGTCATCCGCGTCGGCAATGCCGATCGCGCCGCCGTGGCCGCGCGTCCTCGCCGTCGCGCAGACCGCGCTGTCCGGCGCGCGGTTGAGCCGGCTGAGCGTGCCGGCCATCGACAGCGACGCGATTTCCTTCCGCGCGCAAGCAGTCGGCGAGTGGCATCCCAACGGCCGCAGCCTAGTGGTCGTCGACGCCGCCGGCACGCGAGTGCGGCTGCGCCATGACGCCACCCGGCAGCCGCTCGGCGCGCGCTTGGACGAAGCGATCTATCCCCTGCACATCGGTGCGGTCGGCGGCACGGCCTATCGCTGGGCGGCGATGCTGGGCGGGTTGGTGCCGGCGGGATTGCTGATCACCGGCTTCCTGTTTTGGCGGCGGCGCACCGCGCAGCACCGGGCCTGAGCGACATGCCAAGCGCGCTGGTCATGGACACCAGCAACGCACGCGAGGACGCCGGCAGCGCCCGTCGCGACACGCCCGCGACCGCAGCGCGCCTGTGCGGAAGCTAAACTTGCACGCATGCAGATCGGCCGCCACCAGCTCGCGTCGAAGGTGATCCTCGCGCCGATGGCCGGGGTGACCGACAAGCCGTTCCGGCAGCTGTGCAAGCGGCTGGGTGCGGGCCTGGCGATGTCGGAGATGACCACCAGCGACCCGCGCTTCTGGCAGACCGACAAATCCCAGCATCGCATGGATCACGCCGGCGAACCCGACCCGATCGGCGTGCAGATCGCCGGCACCGTGCCCGCGGTGATGGCCGACGCCGCACGCCACAACGTCGATCACGGTGCGCAGATCATCGACATCAACATGGGCTGTCCGGCCAAGAAGGTCTGCAACGCCTGGGCCGGTTCGGCGCTGATGCGCGACGAGGCCCTGGTCGCGCGCATCGTGTCGGCGGTGGTGGCTGCCGTCGATGTGCCGGTGACGCTGAAGATCCGCACCGGCTGGGATACCGGGCACCGCAACGCGCCGACCATCGCGCGCATCGCGCAGGACTGCGGCATCGCCGCGCTCGCCGTCCACGGCCGCACCCGCGACCAGCACTACACCGGGATGGCCGAGTACGACACCATCGCCGAGATCGCATCGCAGCTCGGCATCCCGGTGATCGCCAACGGCGACATCGACTCGCCGCACAGGGCCGCCGACGTGCTGCGCCACACCGGTGCCGACGCGGTGATGATCGGCCGCGCCGCGCAGGGCCGGCCGTGGCTGTTCCGCGAAATCGCGCACTTTCTCGCCAGCGGCAAGGTGCTGCCGCCGCCGGATCTGAGCGAGGTGCGCGACATCCTGCTCGGCCATCTGCACGCGCTGCACGGCTTTTACGGCGAACCCGCCGGCGTGCGCATCGCCCGCAAGCACCTCGGCTGGTACGCCAAGGATCGACCCGAAAACGCCGCCTTCCGCGCCATCGTCAACCGCGCCGAGACCGCCGCCGCGCAGCTGACGTTGACCGGCCATTACTTCGACGCGCTGATTGCCGGCGTGGCATCGGAATTGCGCATCGCCGCATGAACCCGCTCCGCTGCCTGGTATCCGGCAGCTGTTTCAGGCAACTACCGCGTCTGTTATTCACTCGCCGCTACCGTCACTTTAATGTCATAAAAATGTCGTGTAATGCCGGAATCCGAAGGGACGTGATTCCAAACACATGCAAAAGCGCATCCTGATTGTCGAAGACGAGCCCGCCATCCGCGACATGGTGGCGTTTGCCCTGCGCAAGGGCGACTACGAGCCCGCGCACGCCGGCGACGCCCGCGAGGCGCAGGCCTCGATCGCCGACCGCGTGCCCGACCTGATCCTGCTTGACTGGATGCTGCCCGGCACCAGCGGCCTGGAATTGGCGCGGCGCTGGCGGCGCGAGGCGCTGACCCGCGAGGTGCCGATCATCATGCTGACCGCGCGCGGCGAAGAGAACGATCGCGTCGGCGGCCTCGAGGCCGGGGTCGACGACTACCTCATCAAGCCCTTCTCGCCGCGCGAGCTGCTGGCGCGCATCAAGGC
>JBOHYD010000036.1:0-8510 GCA_050737635.1 Luteimonas sp.
AATGAAGCCAATTCAGTTCCAGCCTTCTTTTGACTTCCTTCGCGCCCTTGCGCGTCATTCGCGGACAATCGCTCCAGCTTCCTCCAGCCACAGATCCGGCAGCACCAGCTAAGGAGACTCCCATGCGTTCGATCGCTGAAACCGACCTCGGCACGCCGAACCCGCAGTTGCTGCAGCTGGAGCCATTGAAGACGGTGTGGCTGCAGATCGACGACACCCGCGTCGAAGTTCCCGAAGGCAGCTCGGTGATGCGCGCCGCCGCGATCGCCGGCACCAGCATCCCCAAGCTGTGCGCGACCGACTCGCTCGACGCGTTTGGCTCCTGCCGGCTGTGCCTGGTCGAAATCGAAGGCCGCAAGGGCTATCCGGCCTCGTGCACCACGCCGGTCGCCGAGGGCATGCAGGTGCGCACGCAATCGCGCAAGCTCGCCGAACTGCGTCGCGGGGTGATGGAGTTGTACATCTCCGACCACCCGCTCGACTGCCTGACCTGCCCGGCCAATGGCCACTGCGAACTGCAGGACATGGCCGGCGCGGTTGGCCTGCGCGAGGTGCGCTACGGCTACGACGGCGACAACCACGTCCATCCGCACCTCAAGGACGGTGCCGCCAATCCGCTGTTCGTGCACAAGGACGAGTCCAACCCCTACTTCGCGTTCGATCCGTCCAAGTGCATCGTCTGCTCGCGCTGCGTGCGCGCCTGCGCCGAGGTGCAGGGCACGTTTGCACTGACCATCCAAGGCCGCGGCTTCGCGTCGAAGGTGTCGGCCAGCCAGGACCAGGATTTTCTCGCCTCGGAATGCGTGAGCTGCGGTGCCTGCGTGCAAGCCTGCCCGACCGCGACGCTGTCGGAAAAATCGCTGATCGCGATGGGCCAGGCCGAGCACAGCGTGGTCACCACCTGCGCCTACTGCGGCGTCGGCTGCTCGTTCCGCGCCGAGATGCAGGGCGAGGAACTGGTGCGGATGGTGCCCAACGCCGACGGCCACGCCAACCACGGCCATGCCTGCGTCAAGGGCCGCTTCGCGATCGGCTACGCCACCCATCCCGACCGCATCACCACGCCGATGATCCGCGCCAAGATCACCGATCCGTGGCGCGTGGTCAGCTGGGAAGAAGCGATCGCGCATACCGCGAGCGAGTTCAAGCGTATCCAGCAGAAATACGGCAAGTTCTCGATCGGCGGCATCACCTCGTCGCGCTGCAGCAACGAGGAAACCTACCTCGTGCAGAAGCTCGTGCGTGCCGGATTTGGCAACAACAATGTCGATACCTGCGCGCGCGTGTGCCATTCGCCGACCGGCTACGGCCTCAAACAGACGCTCGGCGAATCCGCCGGCACCCAGGACTTCGACTCGGTGCGCGACGCCGACGTGATCCTGGTGATGGGCGCCAACCCCACCGACGGCCATCCGGTGTTCGCCTCGCAGATGAAGCGCCGCCTGCGCGAAGGCGCAAAACTCATCGTCATCGACCCGCGCCGCATCGATCTGATTCACACCGCGCACAGCGATGCCGGCCTGCACCTCAAGCTGCGCCCCGGCACCAATGTCGCAATCCTCAACGCGCTCGCGCATGTAATCGTTAGCGAGGGTCTGGTCGACGAGGCCTTCGTCGCCGCGCGCTGCGAGCCGGAGGCGTTCGCCAAGTGGCGCGCCTACGTCGGCGATCCGTCGCGCTCGCCGGAAGCGATGGCCGCCGAAATCGGCGTGTCCGCCGCGTTGCTGCGCAAGGCCGCGCGCCTCTACGCCAGCGGCGGCAACGGCGCGATCTACTACGGCCTCGGCGTCACCGAGCATTCGCAGGGCTCGACCGCGGTGATGGCCATCGCCAACCTGGCGATGGCCACCGGCAACCTCGGCCGCCGCGGCGTCGGCGTCAATCCGCTGCGCGGCCAGAACAACGTGCAGGGCTCCTGCGACATGGGCTCGTTCCCGCACGAGTTTCCCGGCTACCGGCATGTGTCCGACAAGGACGTGCGCGCGATGTTCGAGCGCGAATGGAAGGTGCCGCTGCATGACGAGCCCGGCCTGCGCATCCCCAACATGTTCGAGGCCGCGCTCGATGGCGAGTTCATGGGCCTGTACATCGAAGGCGAGGACATCGGCCAGTCCGATCCCAACACCCAGCACGTCACCGCCGCGCTGTCGGCGATGGAGTGCGTGGTGGTGCAGGACCTGTTTCTCAACGAGACCGCCAAGCTCGCGCATGTGTTTTTGCCGGGCAGCTCGTTCATGGAAAAGGACGGCACCTTCACCAATGCCGAGCGGCGCATCTCGCGGGTGCGCAAGATCATGGCGCCCAAGGCGCGCTACGCCGACTGGGAAGTCACCCAGCTGATCTCCAATGCGATGGGTTATCCGATGGCCTACACGCATCCGTCCGAAATCATGGACGAGATCGCGCGCCTCACGCCAACCTTCACCGGCGTCAGCTTCGCGCGCATCGACGCGCTCGGCAGCATCCAGTGGCCGTGCAACGCCGACAAACCCGAGGGCACGCCGACCATGCACATCGACGAATTCGTACGTGGCAAGGGCAAGTTCATGCTCACCGCCTACGTGCCGACCCGTGAAAAGGTCACCCTGCGTTTCCCGCTGCTGCTGACCACCGGCCGCATCTTGAGCCAATACAACGTCGGCGCGCAGACCCGGCGCACGCCCAATTCGACGTGGCACAACGAGGACCGCATCGAGCTGCATCCGCACGACGCCGAGGAGCGCGGCATCAACGACGGCGACTGGGTCGGCATCGAGAGCCGCGCCGGCGACACCGTGCTGCGCGCGCGCGTCACCGACCGCGTGCAGCCGGGCGTGGTCTACACCACGTTCCACTTTCCCGAATCCGGCGCCAACGTCATCACCACCGACAACTCCGACTGGGCGACCAACTGTCCCGAGTACAAGGTCACCGCCGTGCAGGCGACGCGGGTCACCCAGCCGTCGGACTGGCAGCAGCGCCACAAAGCCTTCGACTCGTTGCAGGAGTCGCTGTTGCCCGAAACGGCGGCGTCTTGATCGCCGTCGTCGGCGCATGAGAGCGATGGCCGTCGAACTGCCGGACGCGGGTGCGGGCGACGCCTTGTCGACGGGCAGCGTGCTGCGCCCGGTAGACCGATATCGCGCGCAGGCGTCGCAACGGCTCGACGACCACATCGCCGAGGAGGTGCCGGTCGCGTTCGTCTACAACGATCAACCCTTCGCAGTGATGATGGCCACGCCCGCCGACCTCGAGGATTTCGCGCGCGGCTTCGCACTCAGCGAGGGCATCGTCGAGCAGGTCGACGAGGTGAGCGTCGATAGCGTCGAACACCTGCTCGAAGGCATCGAGATCCGCATGCGCATCCCGGCACCGCGGCACGCCGCACTCGACAGCCGCCGCCGCAGCATGAGCGGCCGCAGCGGCTGCGGCGTGTGCGGCAGCGAACTGCTCGAAGCCGCGCTGCGCGTGCCTGAGCCGGTCGGCGACGGCATCGCCATCGGCATCGCCACGCTGCGCCGCAGCCTGCGCGAACTGCGCGCCGGCCAGCGGCTCAACGACCGCACCGGCGCCACCCACGCCGCCGGCTGGGCCGATGTCCACGGGCAGGTGACCGTGGTGCGCGAGGACGTCGGCCGCCACAACGCGCTCGACAAACTGATCGGTGCGCTGGCGCGCGCGCGCGTCGATCCGCAATCCGGCTTTATCGTCGTCACCAGCCGCGCCAGCTACGAGATGGCGATGAAGACCGCGAGCGCCGGCGTGTCACTGCTGACGGCGATCTCCGCGCCGACCGCGCTGGCGATCGCGCTCGCCGAGCGCGCCAACCTGACCCTGATCGGCTTCGCGCGCGACGACGGTCACGCCGTCTACACCCACGCGCGGCGTCTGCTGCCCGACACCACTGCCTGAACGACGCCGCATGAGCCTGCCCCGATGAACGCCGAACGCCTCGCTGAGATGGCCAACGACATCGCCGCGTATTTTCAGGCCGAGCCGGATCACGCCACCGCCGTCGACGGCATGGTCGCGCACATACTGCGCTTCTGGGAGCCACGCATGCGCGTGCAGATCATCCAGCACCTGCGCGCCGGCGACGCCGACCTCATGCCGCTCGCCGCCGCCGCCATCGGCATGCTCGCGCGCAAGCTCGACGAATCATCGCCGCCGCCGCATCCCAACGGCGGCGGCGACTGAGGGTAGGCGTTGCAATCGCAAACCGGTTCGCTCGTTTCAGCGTCACAGCGTCACCACGAACGCGTGCCAAGCGCCTGCCGTACCGCGCGCCAATGCGCATGCCAAGCCTGGAACATCAGCACGTTCCACAGATGCGTGTGCCATTTGCGTTCGCCACCGCGAAACGCGCCGTGCACACGATCGATCGCGTCCGCGTCGAAATAACCATCGCGGCGCAGCTGTGCGCAATCCAGCAGGTCGTCCGCCCAACCGCGCAAGTCGCCGCGCAGCCACGCCGTCACCGGCGCGCCGAAGCCGCGCTTGTCGCGATCGATCATCGCGTCGGGCAGATAGCGCCGCAGCACGCGCTTGAGCATCACCTTGCTCATGCCATTGCGGTATTTCATCGACAGCGGCAATGACCATGCAAACTCCGCGACGCGCGTGTCGAGCAGCGGCGCACGCGCCTCCAGTCCGACCGCCATGCTGGTGCGATCGACCTTGCACAACAAATCGTCGGGAAGGTAGGCGATGAAATCGGTCAGCATCATCGCGTCGGCAGCGACCCCTGCGCCGGCCAGCGGATCAAACTCGTGATGGATCGTCTGCGGCTCCCGCGCGCCGAGCACGACGGCCGCCGGATCGCGCCAGCGCGAGGTGCGGTTGCGGTAGACATCGCCGATGCCGCGCGCACCGATCTCCGCGCCCAGGGCGGCCAGCCCGCCGGTACGTGAGGATTCTCCACGCGGCCGGCGTGCCAGCAACGCGCGCGCCGCGCGCGGCACGCACTGCAGCAGGGTCCAGTTGCGCAATGCGCGCCGATAGCGGCCGTAGCCGAAAAACAGCTCGTCGCCGCCGTCACCGGACAGTGCCACCGTCACGTCCCTGCGCGCCATCCGGCAGACCAGCGCCGTCGGCACTTGCGATGCGTCCGCAAACGGCTCGTCGAACATCGCCGGCAACTCGGGCACCACCGCGAGCGCGTCGGCACCTGACAGATACAGCTCGGTATGCGCGGTGCCGAGATGCGCGGCGACCTCCTTCGCCAGCATCGCCTCGTCGTGATGCGAGCCTTCGAAGCCGATGGTGAAACTGCGCACCGGCTGCGAACTCTGCGCCTGCATCAGCGCAGTCACGATCGACGAGTCGGTGCCGCCGGACAGGAACACCCCGACCGGCACATCGGCGACCATGCGCGCGCCGACCGCATCGCGCAGCAGCGCATCGAGCCGGGCTTCGGCAGCGGCCTCATCGCCTTTAAACGGATGCGCCAGCGCATCGCGCATGCGCCCGCGCGCGCTCCAGAACGCCCGCTGATCGCGCGCCGGGTCGTGCGCCGTCGCGCCGCGCGCCACCGCAGCGGCATCCAGCCGCAGCAGCGTGCCCGGTGCCAGCTTGAAGCTGCGCTCATGGATGCAGTGCGGTGCCGGGATGTAGTCGAGCCGCAGCAGCAGCGTCAACGCATCGCGATCGACGCCGTTGTCGAAACCAGGGTGCCGCCACAGCGCCTTGAGCTCCGAGCCGAACACGAATTGATCGCCGGCCCAGCCGTAGTACAGCGGTTTCTTGCCGACCCGATCGCGCGCCAGCCACAGGCAACGCCGCTGCCGGTCCCACAACGCGAGCGCGAACATGCCATCGCAGCGCCGCAACGCATCCTCGACGCCCCACTGCACGACGGCGGCGAGCAGCACTTCGGTATCCGATCGCCCTCTGAAACCATGCCCTCGCGCAAGCAGTTCGGCGCGCAGCGCTTGCGCATTGTAGATTTCGCCGTTGTAGGCGATGACGTAGCGCGCGTCCGCCGACATCATCGGCTGATGGCCGAGCTGCGACAGATCGAGGATGCTCAGGCGTCTGTGCGCCAGCGCGACGCCGGTCTGCACATCGCTCCACACGCCACTGTCATCGGGTCCGCGGTGCGCGAGCGCATCGCCCATCGCCAGCGCGTTCGCCACCAGCGTATCGCCGTGTTGCACCGCGGATGCGAGCAGGATACCGGCCAGTCCGCACATCCGCAGTCAGCTCCGTGCCAGCGCAGCAGCAGCAGCGGTAATGTCGGCCTCCGATGGAATCACCAGAAACGCCGCGCTCGCCAGTGGCGTGAAGGTGTCGGCGCCGACCACACGCTTGAGCGGCTTGTCGCCGAAGCCGGCCTCGACAATTGCAGTGATCACACCCTCGCCGACGCCGGCGCTGCGCCGACCTTCGTCAACGACGATGATCCGCGCGCAGTCGCCGGCATGCGTCACGATCGCGGCGTCGTTGAGCGGCACCAGCCAGCGCAGGTCGACCACGCGCACGCGCCAGCCATGCGCGGCCTCGATCGCGCGTGCCGCGCGCAGGCTCATCGGCACGCCGTTGCCGAAGCTGAAGATCACGCAGTCGTTGGCATCGGCGCCGTAGACGCGCTCTTCGCCGAGCGTCAGCGCCCGATCGGGCGGCGGATACGCGGTCAGCCAGCCGCCGTCGCCGGGCGCATGCAGGTCCTTGGCCATATACAGCGCGATCGGTTCGAGCAGCGCGCAGACGCGGCCGTCGACTTTGGCGAGTGCGGCCAGCGTGCGCAACATCATTGCCGCGTCATCGCCGCGGCTCGGACAGCCGACGATTAGGCCGGGGATGTCACGCAGCGCGGTGATCGAGTTGTCGTTGTGAAAATGCCCGCCAAAGCCCTTCTGGTAGCCGAGCGACGCGATGCGCATCACCATCGGGTTGCGGTACTGACCGTTGCTGAAGAACTGCAGGCTCGCCGCCTCGCCGCGGATCTGGTCGCAGGCGTTGTGGAAATACGCAAGGTACTGGATCTCGGGAAACGCCAACATGCCCATGTTGGCGTAGCCCTGCGCAAGCCCGAGGATCAAGGTTTCGTCGAGCAGGGTGTTGAACACGCGCTTGTTGCCGAATGATTTCTGCAAGCCCTTGGTGACCGTGTACACGCCCCCCTTCTGCGCGACGTCCTCACCGAACAACAGCGCCTCGGGATATTTCGCAAACAGATCGTGCAATGCGTTGTTGATCTGGATCGCCATGTGCCGCGGCGCGAGCGTTTCCGGCAGTTTGTCGACGCCGCCGAAGGCCGCGATACGCGCCTCGGCCGGCGCGGCGCGCGTGGCTTCGGCCTGCACGGCCCGCGGCGTGTACGGCGCCAGCGGGGCCATCACCTCTGTGAGTTCGGTCAGGCGGGGGCGGCGGTCGGCGGCCTCGGCCGCCGCAAAACAACGGCGGCGCGTGTCCTCGTACAGCGCGAGGATCGCATCGCTCGACATCAGCCCGGACTCGAGCGCGATCGCCGCCGAGCGCAGCAGCGGATCGCCGGCCTCGACCGCGCACAGTTCCTCGATCGAGCGCCATTCGATCTCGAAGTCGGTGCCGGCGTGGCCCATGATCCGCGTCGTGCGCAGGTGCAGAAAGGTTGGCCGACGCGTGTGCCGGCAATGCGCGACCGCGCGCTGCACGTCGCCGTAGCCGCCGGCAAGATCGAGACCGTCGGCGGCGAAATAATCGAGATCCGCGCGACCGGCGAAGTTGCGCTCGATCCAGCCGCCTGGGGTCTTGACCGAGATGCCGATGCCGTTGTCCTCGCAGACAAACAACACCGGCGCCGGCAGGCGTTGGTAGGCGGTCCATGCGGCGGCGTTGAACGCGGTCTGCGCGGTGGCGTGATTGCTCGACGCGTCGCCGAACGAGCACACCACGATGCTGTCGTCGGGGATGGGCAGTGCGTGGCCGATGCGCCGCGCCTGCTCGATCGCGACCGCGGTGCCGAGCGCCTTCGGCAGGTGCGAGGCAATGGTGGAGGTCTGCGGCAGCACCCACAGCGGCTTGCTGCCCCAGACCTTGTGGCGTCCGCCGCTGGCCGGGTCGTCCTTGCTGGCGGCAAACGACAGCGCCGAATCCATGACCGGGTCGCGCGGTATGCCATCGTCACCGGGCAGCTTGCGGAAGCGCTCGGCCATGAACGCGCCGCTGCGGTAATGCAAAAACGCCGGATCGGTGTGCCGCGTGAGTCGCGCGACCATCGCATTGCCCTCGTGGCCGCTGCTGCCGATGGTGTAGAACACCTTGTCCTGCACGCGCAGCACGCGCGCCATCAGGTCGAGATGACGGCTGATCAGCTGCGACTCGAACAGCGCGCGGAACCCGCGCGCATCGAGCTCGCTGCCGTCGAGGATGGCCTCATCCGGCGCCGGTGCGGCATCGACGCGCCCGCTCCAGCCGTGCACGAACTCGCCGAAGTTGACGTCGCAAATCTCGGCGCGGTTAAGGCCGCGCATGCGGGCGGGGATGATAGTGGTGACGGACATGGGTTTGGATTCGATCGCTTTGGAATACGTTAGAGCATCATCCCGGTG
>JBOHYD010000037.1:0-5387 GCA_050737635.1 Luteimonas sp.
TCTTCCGTGACGACGAGTGCCGTGTCCGCACGCAGCACGCGCCGGCCAACTTCACCACTCTCAAGCACATGGCCCTGAATCTGCTCCGGCGCGCCTCCACCAAGCACTCGCTGCGTGCGCGGCGCAAGGTGGCGGCATGGAACGATGACTTCCTCGCCAGCCTCGTCACTTCATGAAGGCGCTGTTCACCCGATTGCCCTGGTATAGAATCTCGATTCGCCTGGAGGGAGACC
Organism: Luteimonas sp.; assembly: GCA_050737635.1. Classification (GTDB taxonomy): domain Bacteria; phylum Pseudomonadota; class Gammaproteobacteria; order Xanthomonadales; family Xanthomonadaceae; genus Luteimonas. The sequence goes on from JBOHYD010000037.1 coordinate 234, forward strand.
GCACGATGCTGGACGCTGTCGGACTGTTCGTGCTGGGCCTGGCGCTGCTCGCACTCGGCGGCGATTCGATCGTCAAGGGCGCGTCGGGTCTGGCGCAGCGTTTCGGCGCATCGCCGTTCACCGTCGGCCTGCTGGTGGTCGCGTTCGGCACTTCGCTGCCCGAGCTCGCGGTCAATGCGCGCGCGGTCGTGACCGGCAGCCAGTCGCTGGCGCTCGGCAACGCGGTCGGCAGCAACATCGTCAACATCGGCCTGACGCTCGCGCTCGCGGCGATCGCTGCGCCGCTGCTGATCCGCTGGCGCGCGCTGTCGCCGTTGTTGCTGTGCTTGATGGTTGCGACGCTGCTGGTGATGGGCGCTGGCTGGGATGGCGTGCTGACCCGCGTCGAGGGCGTCGTGCTGCTGGTCGGCTTTGTCGCGGTGCTCGCCGCCTGCCTCGCGCGCAGCCGCCGCGAACCGCCGGAACTGCACCACGCGCTGGCCGGGTTCGCGCGGACCAGCACTGGGCTGGTGCAGAACCTGCTGCGCGTCGCGATCGCGATCGCGCTGCTGTATTTTGGCGCGCGCTGGGTGGTCGGCAGCGCGCCGGTGATCGGGATCGCGCTCGGCATGGCGCCGCTGGTCACCGGCCTGCTCGTGGTCGCGATCGGCACCGCGTTGCCGGAAATGGCCGCCGCGGTGATGGCCGCGCGGCGCGGGCAGGGCGATCTGGTGGCCGGCCACGTGATCGGCTCCAGCGTGTTCAACCTGCTGGTGGTGCTCGGCGGCATGGCGACGATCCGCGACGTGCCGATGCCGGCGTCGTTCGTGCGCTTCGAGCTGCCGGCGGCATTGGTGTTTGCAGCGATGCTGGCGCCGATGCTGCGCGGCGACTTTCACGTCAGCCGCCGCGAGGGCGTCGTGCTGCTGTTGGCGTTTGTCGCGTGGCTGGCGTTCGAGATCGTGCTGCTGCGGCAGTCGGGCTGAGCCGGATGCCGGTGCAACACATCCCCGGCGTTCGCGCGCTGCGCGGCCTGCGTGTGTTCTTCCGATTGGAGGCCGCCGGCGGCGTGCTGCTGATCGGCGCGGCGCTGCTGGCGCTGATCTGCGCCAACTCGCCGCTGTTCGCCGCCTACGAGGGCTTTCGCGACATGCCGATGCAGGTGCGCATCGGCGATCTCGACATCGCCAAGCCACTGCTGCTGTGGGTCAACGACGGCCTGATGGCGGTGTTCTTTCTGCTGGTCGCGCTCGAACTCAAGCGCGCAACGCTCAGCGGCCAGCTGTCCAGCCGCGCGCAGCTGATGCTGCCGATGGTCTGCGCGGCGGCCGGCGTTGCGGTGCCGGCGCTGCTGTTCTGGGCGGTCAATCGCGGCAGCGCGCAAACACTTGGCGGCTGGGCGGTGCCGACGGCCACCGACATCGCGTTCGCACTCGGCATCCTCGCCCTGCTCGGCTCGCGAGTGCCGCTGGGCATGAAGCTGCTGCTGTCGACCATCGCCGTGGTCGACGACCTGATCGCGATCGCGATCATCGCGGTGTTCTTTTCGCACGGCCTGTCGCTCGGCGCGCTGGCCGGTGCCGGCGTCGCGATCGTCGCGATGATCGCGCTCAACCGCTTCGGCGTGCGCGCACTCACGCCGTACCTGCTGCTCGGCGTGGTGCTGTGGGTGTGCGTGCTCAAGTCCGGCGTGCACGCGACGCTGGCCGGCGTGGTCACCGGTTTGCTGATCCCGCACGTCGATCCGGACAACCGCATCGACGACGAAACCGAGCATTCGCCGCTCGAATCGCTCGAGCAGGCGCTGCACCCGTGGGTCGCTTACGCGATCCTGCCGATCTTTGCGTTCGCCAATGCCGGGCTGTCGTTGCAGGGCACGCATCTCGACGATCTGTGGCAGCCGCTGCCGCTCGGCATCGTATTGGGTTTGGTGCTCGGCAAGCCGATCGGCATCGTCGTCGCGGCGCTGCTGATGACCACGACCAAGCTCGCCACGCTGCCCGAGGGTATGGACTTCAAGGCGATGATCGGCCTCGGCATGCTGTGCGGCATCGGCTTCACGATGAGCCTGTTCATCGGCTCGCTGGCGTTTGCGCGGCAGCCGCTGCTGTACACCGAGAGTGTGATCGGCGTGCTGGTGGCATCCATCGTCGCGGCGTTGGCCGGCTTTGTGTGGCTGCGCGTGGTGCTGCCGGCGCACCAACGCGGCGTCGACTGAGATGCGTACCGCGCTGGTATTCGGCGCTAGCGGCCAGATCGGCACGCCGCTGCTGGCGCGGCTGCTCGCGGCGCGCTGGCGCGTGATCGCGGTGTCGCGCGCGGCGCGCGTGGATACGGCCGATGTGAGTTGGCGGCGCGGCGATCTCGCGCAGGTTGATGCGCTACCCGACAGCTGCGAGGTGATCCTCAGTTGCGGGCCGCTTGACCACTTCGCGCGCTGGTATGCGGCATCGAGCCTCGCGTGCGCGCGCGTGATCGCGTTCGGATCGACCAGCGTACTGGTCAAGCAGGCGTCCGGCGAGGCCGCCGAGCGCGATCTCGCCGCGCGGCTGCGCACCGGCGAGGCCGGCGTACTTGCCGCGGCCCAGGCGCGTGCCGCGCACGCGACCATCCTGCGACCGACGCTGGTCTACGGCAGCGGCGCCGACCGCTCGCTGACCCGCATCGCCGCGATCGCGCGACGCTGGGGCCGCTTCGCCCTGCCGCGCGATGCCACCGGTCTGCGCCAGCCGGTGCACGTCGACGACCTCGCCGACGCCGCGGTCGCCGCGATCGACTGCGCCGCCGCGCACGGCGCGAGCTACGCACTGCCCGGCGGCGAAACGCTCGCTTACCACGCCATGGTCGCGCGCGTGCTGGCGACGCTGTCGCCGCCGCCGGCGTTGCACGCGCTGCCGGCGCCGGCATTCCGCGCACTGCTGTCGCTCGCGCACGCCGCCGGCATCGCGAGCGATTTCAACGCCGCCGGGCTACGGCGGATGCGCGAAGATCTGGTGTTCGATGCGGCACCTGCGCGGCAGGCGTTCGGCTATGCGCCGCGTGCGTTTGCGGTGTCGGCGGGGATGTTCGATCGGGCTTGATGCGCACGCCCGACGGCGCGCGCGGCAGACAGATCAGTACCGCCAGCCCAGTTTGCGATACAGCTTGGCCAGCACCCACGCCGGGCCGATCAGCAGATAGGTCAGGTCGGTCAGAAAGCTCGGCTTGCTGCCTTCGATCTTGTGGCCGACAAACTGTGCGATCCATGCGACCACGAACACCGCAACCGCGGCGATCAGCAGTGTCTGCATGCCGTAGGTGTTGTAGATCCAGCGCGTGAGCCACGACATCGCGACGAATACCACGAGCATGCCGGTGCCGAGCGCGCGTGAGGCGCGGGAATAGAACAGCCACGCCGCAAACATCGCCAGCGCCGCCCACAGCCCGGCGGTGAACCAGATGATCGGCACCGGGATGCACCACAGCAGCGCAATCACGCTCCACGCGATCGCCGGCACCGCGATCATGTGGATCGACTGGTTGGTCTGATTGCGGTGGTCGCGGGAATAGTTGGCAAACCAGCGGTCGATCGAGCGGTCGTCGGATATCTGGGCGGTGGCACTCATCGCAGTCTCCGCAAGCGTTGGCACAGGATAGTCCTGTGGGGACGAGGGTGGGAGCGGTCATGGCCGCGAGAGGTCGCCGGTACCGGCTTACGGGCCATGGCTGCGCTCAATCGACCGAAATGCCGGCGAGCTTGTGCAGCGCCTCGGCATACTTGGCCCGCGTGCGTGCGATCACCTCGGCCGGCAGGCGCGGGCCGGGCGCGGTCTTGTTCCAGTCGAGGGTTTCCAGATAGTCGCGCACGAATTGCTTGTCGTAGCTCGGCGGGCTGCTGTCGAGGGCGTAGTGATCGGCCGGCCAGTAGCGCGACGAGTCCGGCGTCAGCATCTCGTCCATCACGTACAGGCGGCCGTCGGTGTCGGTGCCGAACTCGAACTTGGTGTCGGCGAGCAGGATGCCGCGCGCCGCGGAATACTCGGCCGCGAACGCATACAGCCGCAGTGTCGCGTCGCGCACCTGCTCGGCAAGATCGGCGCCGACCGCCTTGACCATGGTGTCGAAGTCGATGTTCTCGTCGTGGTCGCCGAGCGCGGCCTTGGTCGAGGGCGTGAAGATCGGCTGCGGCAGCTGCTGCGCCTGACGCAGGCCGTCGGGCAAGCGGATGCCACTGACCCGGCCGGTGCGCTGATAATCCTTCCAGCCGCTGCCGATCAGGTAGCCGCGCGCGATCGCTTCGACCGGTACCGGCTTGAGCTTGCGGGTGACCACCGCGCGCTGCGCATACAGCGCTGCATCGACGCCAGGCGGCAACACGTCCCTCACGTCGATGCCGCTCAGATGGTTGGGCATCAGGTGCGCGGTCTTGTCGAACCAGAAATTGCTGATCTGGCACAGCATCTCGCCCTTGCCGGGGATCGGGTCGGGCAGCACCACGTCGAACGCACTGAGGCGGTCGGTGGCGACGATGAGCAGGCGCGGATCGTCGCCGGATGCTGTCGCTGCGGGTAGATCGAACACGTCGCGCACCTTGCCGCGATGGCGCAGCGGCAGGTCGGGGAGTTCCGCGGAAAGCAGGGTCGTGGCCAAGACCTGCACTCGTGCAGTCGGGCCGCGCAGTTTAGTGGTTCACGCCGCGCGTCGCGATGTGTCGCGCCGCGGGCCGCAACGCGTGTCGTGCACGTACACTGCGTCAATGACGCGCTGGTACGGAAAACTACTGGGATTGTTTGCCGGGGCGGCGCTGTTCCGGCTCAATCCGCTGCTCGGCGCGGCGATCGGCCTGCTGATCGGACACGCGTTCGACGCCGGCTGGTTCAAGCGCCCGCGCGATGATCCGTACCGGGTGTTCGGGCTGTCCGAGGACGCCAGCGATGGCGAAGTCGATCTCGCGTATCGGCGGCTGATCACGCAATACCATCCGGACAAACTGTCGGGCGTGACCGACGCGCTGCGCCGCCAGGGCGAGATGCGAGCGAGCGAGATCAACACCGCCTACGACCGCATCAAAACCCTGCGCCGCCGGCGGTAGGCAAGCCGTGCGGGTGCAGTCGCGCGGTCTGACTCGGTGTGAGGATGGCGGACGTGCGAAGCGTTGCGGGGTGTCGAACAGCAGTGTGCGGGCCACCAAAAAGC
>JBOHYD010000038.1:0-10836 GCA_050737635.1 Luteimonas sp.
GGCCAGGACGGCGCTCCGACCGGCGTGCCCGACGGCAGCAAGACGGTCCTCCTCGCCGCGGCCGATGACCACCTCGTCGATCTCGGTTTTTTCAGCATCGTCGATGCGCTGACGCCGTGCCGGCAGAGTGGCGGCGTGCGGTTGCGCTACGCCGGCAAGATCGGCGGCGAGTTCACCGAGCTGATGCAGCGCGTGTCGGCGATGGCCGATCGCATGGGCATCGCGCACCGCGTGCTCGACATCGATTCCAGCGGCGGCCGCCTCGAGGACGCGATGCGCGCGGGCGATGCGATCGCCGAATCGCGTTGGGCGATCGACGTGCGCGACGGCGCGATCTGTCACAGCGCTTGCAGCCTGGTGCTGGCCGCCGGCGACGATCGCCGCATCGACGGGCTGGTCGGCATCCACCGCATGATCCGCATCGGTTCGCTGGCCACCTCGCGCGCCGAAGTCAGCCAAGAACTGCGCGAGGTCTACGGCAAGATGAAGGACTATCTCGAACGTAACGGCGCGTCGGTCGCGGTCGCGGATCTGATGATGACCGTGCCCAACCGCAGCCTGCGCCTGCTCAGTGCCGAGGAGCTGCAGGCCTACGGATTGTCGGGCACCAATGCGGTGCAGGACGATCTCGACCGCATCCGGCTGACGCGCCAGTGCGGCGACGAGTTCGTCAAGCGCAAGGATGCGTTCGCGCGCGCCTTCGATGCGCAGTGCGCATCGCGCGATGGCGCCGAGGCCAAACGCAGTTGCGACCTCGAACTGCGCGCGCGGCTGGAGTTCCCCGAAGACAGCTGCCGCAGCGACCGGCCGCTGGCCAAATCCAGCTGAGCGCATGCGCTGGCGCTGATCCGAGCCGGGGTGGCGGCGATCGACAGGGCCGGGGCGCCGCTCAGCCGTGCACGCTCACGTGCATGTCGCCGAGTTCGACGTGCTGACCGGCGCGGATTTTGCAGGTCTTGCGCAGTTCGACCACACCGTCGACGCGCACCGCGCCACTGGCCACCAAGGCCTTGCCGGCACCGCCGCTGTCGCAGAGTCCGGCGAGCTTGAGCAGCTGGTTGAGTTCGACGTGGTCGCGGTCGAGCTGAAAATCGATGTTGGGCATGGCGTGCCTGGTGCGGATGAGGCGTCAGTGTCGCAGTGCTGCCGTCTCGCGTCAGCAGTTCGGCATTCGGCAATGAGGCGGCGGCACATGCCGGCGCTGGCGCGACTCACGGGCGTGGCGTGATCGTCTGAGGGCTGGTTGAAAGCGCCCGCGGCCTTCATCTGCGATCACCGGGCAGGCGTCAAGCCAGTGCGCATCGCTGCAGCCGTTGGCAGTGGCGGCGCAGCGCAGCGCGCAGTGCGTCCGGCGCGCAGATTTCGAAGTCGAACGGCAGACGTGCCAGTTCGCGCGCAAACCAGTCGAGGTCGTCGGTCTGTGCAAACAAGCGCACGCCGTCGCCGTCGGGGGCAAAGGTCCCGATCGTGGCGAACACGTTGTGTTGCACGGTCGCAAGGTCGGCGGCGAGCCGCACTTCGATGGCATGCGCGCGAGGCAATATCGCCATCGATAGCGCAAGGTGCGCGAGCGTGTCGAAGCCGTCTGGCCGCGCAAAGCTCACCGGCATCGCCCGCACTTCCTCAATCCGGTCGAGCCGAAACGAGCGCAGTCCGCCGCGTCCAGCGCTTGAGTTGAGTAGCGATCAGTTGCGCGCGACCCGCGCACCACCGGTGACATACAGTTCCGGGAACAGCTTCTTCAGCTCGACCAGCTTCGGCGCATCGTTGTAGACGATGTACGGCTGATTCGGATGCAGGCGCAGGTAGTTCTGGTGATAGGCCTCGGCCTGGTAATAGTTTTTCAACGACGACACCCGGGTCACGATCGGCTTGGAGAACGATTTGGCGGCGGTGAGCTGTGCGATATAGGCTCTGGCGATCTTGTCCTGCGACGCGTTGCCGGCGAAGATTTCCGAACGGTATTGCGGGCCGACGTCTGGTGCCTGGCGGTTGAGTTGAGTCGGGTCGTGGGCGACCGAGAAATACACCTTCAACAGCTGGCCGTAGCTGATCTTGGACGGATCGTAGGTGACCTTGACCGCCTCGGCGTGTCCGGTGATGCCAGCGCTCACGGCATTGTAGTTGGCGCTGTCCTTGCTGCCGCCGGAGTAGCCGGAGGTCACGGCCTTGACGCCCTTGACGTGCTCGAACACCGCCTCGACGCCCCAGAAGCAGCCGCCGGCGAATACCGCGACCTGGTCGCTGGCGGCGGCGAGCGGCGCGTCGTGCTTCGGCGACGGCAGCGCGACCGCCGCGCTGCGCGCCATCGCGGCGTGCACGCACAGCAGCGCGCTGGCGCAGGCGAGTGCGAGCAGCGCTTTGCGCGCCAACGGCTTGCGGGCGATCGGGTTGCGGATCGGCGGGGTGCGGATGGTCATCAGTATGTCTCCGGTGAGGTGGCGCGAGCGATGTGCCGGCGTCGTGGGACGACGGTGGTGCAAACGAGTTGGTGCGATCGGATCAGCTCGATCGGATCACGCGGCAATGAACTTCAGCGCGACCGAGTTCATGCAGTAGCGCAGTCCGGTCGGTTTGGGGCCGTCGTCGAAGACATGGCCGAGGTGCGAGTCGCAGCGCGTGCATAGGACTTCGCTGCGCACCATGCCGAACGTACGGTCGTCGCGCTGGGTCACATTCGGCGCGGCGATCGGCTGCCAGAAGCTCGGCCAGCCGGTGCGCGAGTCGAACTTGGTCGCGGAATCGAACAACGCGGTGTCGCAGCCGATGCAGCGGTAGATGCCTCGGGCGTGGTTGTCGTTGTATTTGCCGGAATACGGCCGTTCGGTACCTTCCTGGCGGGCGACGCGGTACGCGGCCGGCGACAGCATCGCCTTCCACTGCGCGTTGCTGCGCACGATCTTGGGCACGCTGACGGTTTTGCCGCGCTTGCCGGCGTTGTCGAACTCGACCACGGTGACCTTGGCGCCTGCGGCGGGCTTACCGGTCTTGGCAGCGCCATCGGCCGCAAAGGCGCGGCGTGCGCCGACCAGCGCCAGCGCGCCGGCCGCGAGCGTGGAGGTGAGCAGAAAACCGCGGCGCGCGGTGTCTGCGACGAGCGGCGTCGATGGGCTGCGGCGATAGGTTTTCATGTCTGGGACTACGTTCGGGAGTACCAAAGGTTACGTCCTGCAGGTACCGGGAGATGCGTCGCGGCGCGCCGTTGCCGGCCGCGGTTGATTGGCAATTCAGCCGTCGTGGGCGGGACGGGCTTCATCGCCGCCGCCGCTCCTGCAAGGAAGGGTTCCTCGCAAGGCGGACACGGCGCGATGGGACAATTCGCCCTCTGTCCGGAGTGCGCTCATGATCTTCCGCTGGTTCGAATCGCTGATCGACGTGTTCGCCGAGCCCGGTGACGCGATGCCGCCGCGCACGGTATGGCGGTTTTACTGGCACTACCTGCGCCAGGTGCGCGGCATCCTGGCGGCGGTGTGCGTGCTCGGGTTGTTGGTGGCGCTGGTCGAGGTGGCGCTGTTCGATTTCCTCGGCCGCCTGGTCGACCTCGCCAAGGATGCGCCGCCGGCGGATTTTTTCGCGCAGCATGGCGCTGAGCTCGTGTGGATGGCGGTCATCGCGCTGATCGCGCGGCCGATCTTGCTCGGCCTGCACGACCTGATGGTCAACCAGGCGCTGGTGCCGGGGCTGACCGGACGCATCCGCTGGCAGCAGCACCGCTATGTGGTGCGGCAGAGCCTGGCGTTTTTCCAGAACGATTACGCCGGCCGCATCGCCAACCGAATCATGCAGACCGGCGCCAGCCTGCGCGAGTCGGCGGTGCAGATCGTCGACGCGATCTGGTACGTCACCATCTACACCGGCACCGCGCTGGTGTTGTTTGCGCGCGCGGATCCGTGGCTGATGCTGCCGCTGGTGCTGTGGCTGGTCGGTTACGTCGGGCTGCTGGTGTTCTTTGTGCCGCGCGTCAGGGCGCGCTCGTGGCAGGCCTCGCAGGCCAAGTCGCGGTTCATGGGCCGGGTGGTCGACGGTTACACCAATATCGCGACGTTGAAGCTGTTTCCGCACGCCGATCGCGAGGACGCCTACGTCGGCGAGTCGGTGCGCGACAACGTCGTCAAGGTGCGCGCGATGACGCGGATGACCACGGCGATGGATATCAGCATCACCACGCTCAACGGCCTGCTGATCGTCGGCACCTCGGCGATCGGGCTGTGGCTGTGGAACCGCGGCGCGATCAGCGTCGGCGCGATCGCGCTGTCGATCGGGTTGGTGATCCGCATCAACAACATGTCCGGCTGGATCATGTGGGTGGTCAACGGCATCTTCGAGGACATCGGCACCGTGCAGGACGGCATGACCACCGTCGCGCAGCCGCGCAGCGTGGTCGATCGCGCCGATGCCCGGCCGCTCGCTGTCACACGCGGCGAGGTGCGCTTCGAGGACATCCATTTTCACTACGGCAAGCGCGGCGGGGTGATCGGCGGGCTCGATCTGGTGGTGCAGCCCGGCGAGCGCATCGGCTTGGTCGGCCCGTCGGGTGCCGGCAAGTCGACCCTGGTCAATGTGCTGCTGCGCTTGTACGACCTCGAATCCGGGCGCATCCGGATCGATGGACAGGACATCGCCGGGGTCACCCAGCACAGCCTGCGCGGCCAGATCGGCGTGGTGACCCAGGACACCTCGCTGCTGCACCGCTCGATCCGCGACAACCTGCTCTACGGCCGACCCGATGCCACGGTCGCCGAGATCGACGCTGCGGTGCGCGGCGCGCGCGCCGACCAGTTCATCGATGCTCTGGTCGACGGCGAGGGCCGCAGCGGTTTCGAGGCGCAGGTCGGCGAGCGCGGCGTCAAGCTGTCCGGCGGCCAGCGCCAGCGCATCGCGATCGCGCGGGTGCTGCTCAAGGACGCGCCGATCCTATTGCTCGACGAGGCGACTTCGGCGCTGGATTCGGAAGTCGAGGCCGCGATCCAGGACAGCCTCGACACACTGATGCACCGCAAGACGGTGATCGCGATCGCGCACCGGCTGTCGACGATCGCGCGCATGGACCGGTTGGTGGTGATGGATGCCGGCCGCATCGTCGAAACCGGTACGCACGCCGAACTGATCGCCGACGATGGCCTGTACGCACGGCTGTGGCAGCGGCAGACCGGCGGGTTTGTCGCGGCGGAGGCGTAGGCGCGGCAGTGGCGGCGAGCAGTGGCGGCGGCCGCGAACGCGTTAACAAGCCGTAGGAGCGTCCCATCGGCGCGATGAAGCGTTACCGGTAATGCCCATCGCGCCGATGGGGCGCTGCTAGCTGAAAATCGCGAGTTTTACGCCGAATTTACGTCGCGACGTCGCCATCGAATAGCAGCTTTACGCCGTGCGGCCTGAAAATTTCGCGGTGCCAAACCGGGCACGACGACAGCAGCGGGTTTCGGCATGTTTTTCCCTTCCACTGTCCGGCGCGGCGCGCGCGTGGCCCCGGTGCTCGCTGCGTGCACGGGTCTTGCATTGCTGTCCGGCGCAGCGCGCGCCGAGGCCGTCGAGGTCACCGGCAGCGCCGCGATCACCACCGACTACGTGTTCCGCGGCATCACCCAAACCCAGGGCGATCCGGCGGTGCAGTTGGGCCCCAAGGTCGCGACCGGCAACGGTTTCTACGGCAACGTCTGGGGCTCGACGGTGGAGTTCGCGGGCGACACCGGCGCATCCAACGAGTTCGACTACAGCATCGGCTGGGGCGGCAATCTCGCCGACGACTGGGCGCTCGATGTCAACCTCACCCACTTCGACTATCCGTCCGCGCGCATCGACCTCGCCTACACCGAGTTGATTGGCACGCTGACGTACCAGGACAATTACTGGGCGATGGTCGGCTACTCGGCGGACGTGTTCGCTACCGACGCGCAGGGCATCTATGCGCAGGTCGGTACCAAATTCCCGATCAACGACCGGCTGCGTTTTGAAGCCGCTGTCGCGCACTACGACCTCGACGATGCCTACGGCAAGCGTTACTCGCACGGGTCGCTCGGTGCGGTGTGGGCGTTCAAGACGCCTGATTCAAGGCCGGGTATCGAGCTGCGCGTGACTGTGCACGGCAGCGATTCCAACGCCAAAGACATCTTTCCCGGCCTCGCGGGTTCCCGCGCCGAGGCTGCCCTGCAAGCGTCCTTCTGAGGAATCCGACATGCCTGGCTGGTTAGCAATGCTGTGTGCCCTCGCGGTGATCGTCACCAGTGCGTATCTGCTGCTCGTGATCCTGTACCCAGAGCGGTTTTGACCACCTCCTTGTCATCTCCGCGCCGCGGCGATGACGGTTCAACAAGGCGATCGACATGACCGAGATCTTGCTCGTCTTTGCGCTCGCGATCGGCCTCGGCTGGCCACTCGGGCATTACCTCGCCGCGGTGATGCGCGGCACGCCGATGCGCGTGGACGGCCTGTTCGGCATCGTCGAGCGGCCGATTTACGCGCTGCTCGGCGTGCGCTTCCAATCCGCCGGCGTGCCGCGCGGCATGTCGTGGCGCGGTTACGCGAAAGCCTTTGTGCTGAGCAATGTGGTGGTCGGCCTGGTGGTGTGGGTGCAATTCATGACCCAGGCCTGGCTGCCGCTCAATCCCGATGCGATTCCCAATGTGCGTTGGGACGTCGCGCTGCACACGATGGTGTCGTTTCTCACCAACACCAACCAGCAGCATTATTCCGGCCAGGCGCAGCTGTCGTACCTGTCGCAGATGGTCGGCATCGTCGGCCTGCAGGTGGCGACGCCGATGATGGGTCTGGGCATCGCGGTGGCGACGCTGCGCGCGCTGTTCAGCAAGCACGATGCGATCGCTCGCAAACAGGTCGTCGAAAAGCATGCCGCCGGTGATGCCGCGATCGCCGACATCGACGTCGGCAACTACTGGGTCGACGTCACCCGCGCGACGCTGCGCTTCATGTTGCCGTTGTGCCTGGCGTGGACGCTGCTGTTGGCCAGTCAGGGCGTGCCTGCGACCTTCCAGGGCGGCCCGGTGGCGACGCCGATCGACGCCAGCGCCGGCATGGCCGAGCAGAAGATTCCGCTCGGCCCGGTGGCGCCGATGGTGGCGATCAAGCAACTCGGCACCAACGGCGGCGGCTGGTACGGACCCAACTCGGCGGTGCCGCTGGAAAACCCGACGCCGTTCTCCAACCTGCTCGAACTGCTCGCGATCGTCCTGGTGCCGGTGGCGGTGATCTTGATGATCGGCCCGTTCACCGGCCGCGGAAAGTTTGGCGCGCTGGTGTTCGGCGCGATGCTGCTGATGTCGCTGCTGTCGACTGGTGCCGCGGTGTGGTCCGAGGGCCACTCGGCGACCGCGCTCGATGCGGCGGTGATGGAAGGCAAGGAAGTGCGCTTCGGCACCGACACCTCGGCGCTGTGGGCGGCGCTGACCACGCAGACCTCCAACGGTTCGGTCAATGCGATGCACGATTCGCTCAGCCCGCTGAGCGGCGGCGTGGCGATGGTCGACATGCTGATCAATGCGATCTGGGGCGGCATCGGCTGCGGTCTGCAGGCGTTCATGGTCTATCTGCTGCTCGGGGTGTTTCTCGCCGGCCTGATGACCGGACGCACGCCGGAATTGTTCGGCCGCAAGATCGAGGCAGCGGAAATCCGCCTGCTGGCGCTGCTGATCCTGCTGCAGCCGATCGTGGTGCTCGGGTTCACCGCGATCACGCTGGCGATCCCGGCGATCACCGGCGGCTTGGGATCGGGAACGTCCAATCCCGGTTTCCATGGCGTGAGTCAGGTGTTTTACGAGTATGCGTCAGCGTTCGCCAACAACGGCTCCGGCTTCGAGGGGCTCGGCGACGGCACGCCGTGGTGGAATCTGAGCTGCGCGATCGTGCTGCTGCTCGGCCGCTATCCGGCGCTACTCGTGCCGCTGATCGTCGCGGCCAAGCTGGCGCGCAAGAAGCCGGCCCCGGAAACCGCCGGCAGCCTGCACATCGAATCGCCGACGTTCCGCTGACCCTGATCGCGGTGATCGCGACCCTCACCGTGCTGCAGTTCATGCCGGCGCTGGTGCTAGGCCCGATCGCCGAACACCTGTCAATGGTCAGCTGACCGCCGCGGCCACGGCGCGCCACGCATCCACGCGCCACTCGGCATTTTCAATACGTCATCTCTCGGGAACACCGCCATGAATGAGTCCACGCTTCACCGCAAGGGTCATCGCGGCCAGCCCGCGCTGATCGACGGCGCGGCGTTGCGCAGCGCGCTGCGCGACAGCGTGCTGAAGCTGTCGCCGCGGCATCTGCTCAAGAGCCCGGTGATGGCGGTCGTGTTTGTCGGCACGCTGCTGTCGGCGGTGATCACCATCGCCGGACAGGCACCGGCGGGCTTCGGCTGGTCGGTCACCGCGATCTTGTTCATCACCGTGTTGTTCGGCAACTTTGCCGAGGCCGTCGCCGAGGCGCGCGGTCGCGGCCAGGCGGCCTCGCTGCGCCGCGCGCGCAAGGATCTGATCGCGCGCCGCGTCGACACCATGCTCGGCGGCAAGGAGCGGTCGCTGCCCGCCGCCGAACTGCGGCCCGGCGATCTGGTGATCGTCTCGACCGGCGAGCAGATTCCCGCCGACGGCGAGATCGTCAAGGGCGTGGCGACGATCAACGAGTCCGCGGTCACCGGCGAATCCGCACCGGTGCTGCGCGAGGCCGGTAGCGACCGCTCCGGCGTGATCGGCGGCACCAAGGTGCTGTCGGACGAGATTGTGATCCGCGTCACCGCTGAGCCGGGCCACAGCTTTCTCGACCGCATGATCGCGCTGGTCGAGGGTGCCAACCGCCAGAAAACCCCGAACGAGATTGCGCTCACCATGCTGCTCGCGGCGATGACGCTGACCTTCGTGGTGGTGTGCGCGACGCTGCCGGCGATCGGCGGCTTTGTCGGGGTGAGGGTCGATCCGCTGCTGCTGATCGCGCTGCTGGTGTGCCTGATCCCGACCACCATCGGTGGCCTGTTGCCGGCGATCGGCATCGCGGGCATGAACCGCGCGCTGTCGGCCAATGTGCTCGCCAAGTCCGGCAAGGCGGTGGAGGTGACCGGCGACGTCGACGTGCTGCTGCTCGACAAGACCGGCACCATCACCTTCGGCGACCGCCAGGCGACCGCGTTCCACGTCATCGCCGGCATCGATGCGGCCACGCTGCGCGATGCCGCGCTGCTGTCGTCGCTGGCCGACCCGACCCCGGAAGGCAAGTCGATCGTCAAGCTCGCGCGCGAGCAGGGCAGTGCGGTCGGCGAGCCCGAAGGCGCGGAGTTTGTGCCGTTCACCGCGCAGACGCGGATGTCGGGCGTCGATCTCGACGGCCCGTCCGGCACGCGGGGGATCCGCAAGGGCTCCGGCGACGCCATCATCCGCCATGTGCAGGCGCTCGGCGGCAATATCACCCCGGAGCTCGAAGCCCGCGTGCACCAGGTCGCGCGCAGCGGTGCGACGCCGCTGGTGGTCGCCGAGGGCAAGCGCGTGCTCGGCGTGGTCGAGCTGTCCGACGTGGTCAAGCACGGCGTCAAGGAAAAATTCGCGCGGCTGCGCGCGATGGGCGTGCGCACGGTGATAATCACCGGTGACAACCCGCTGACCGCCGCCGCGATCGCCGCCGAGGCCGGCGTCGACGATTTCATCGCGCAGGCCACGCCCGAGGACAAGCTCGCGCGCATCCGCGAGGAGCAGTCGCGCGGTAGCCTGGTGGCGATGGTCGGCGACGGCACCAACGACGCGCCCGCGCTTGCCCAGGCCGACGTCGGCTTGGCGATGAACTCCGGCACCCAGGCCGCCAAGGAGGCCGGCAACATGGTCGATCTGGATTCCGATCCGGCCAAGCTGCTCGCGGTGGTCGAGGTCGGCAAGCAGCAGCTGATCACCCGCGGCGCGTTGACCACGTTCTCGCTGGCCAACGACGTGTCGAAGTATTTCGCGATCCTGCCGGCGCTGTTTGCCGCCGCGCTGCCGCCGATCGCGGCGCTCAACGTGATGCGGCTGTCGAGCCCGTCCAACGCGGTGCTCGCGGCGCTGATCTTCAATGCGCTGATCATCCCGGCGCTGATCCCGCTCGCGCTGCGCGGGGTGCGCTTCAAGCCGGCCAGCGCGGTGTCGCTGCTGCGCCGGAACATGCTGGTCTATGGCGTCGG
This sequence comes from Luteimonas sp., assembly GCA_050737635.1. Classification (GTDB taxonomy): domain Bacteria; phylum Pseudomonadota; class Gammaproteobacteria; order Xanthomonadales; family Xanthomonadaceae; genus Luteimonas. The sequence continues at coordinate 10,145 of JBOHYD010000038.1, forward strand.
CGGCGTGATCCTGCCGTTCGTCGCGATCAAGATCATCGATCTGCTGCTCGTCGCTACCCTCGGAGCCTGACATGTCCCGTCCCGCCACAATCCTCCACGACGGCGGCGCCATGCGCGCGGCGCTGGTGTTCACCGTGGTCATCCTCGCCGGCTTCGGTGCGCTGTACTCGCTGGTCGGGGCCGGCCTGGGCGGGGTGATCTTTCCGACCCAGGCGCGGGGCAGCCTGATCGAGCGCGACGGCAGCATCGTCGGCTCGTCGCTGGTCGCACAGCCGTTCACCCACGCGCGCTACTTCCAGCCGCGTCCGTCGGCGGCCAAGTACGACCCGATGGCTGCCGCCGGCAGCAACCAGTCGCGCAGCAACCCGGACATGCGCAAGCGCGTCGATGAGGCGATCGCCGAGGTCGCCAAGCGCGACGGCGTCGCCGCGGCCGACGTGCCGGCGGATCTGGTCACCCAGTCCGGCGGCGGGCTCGATCCGGACATCTCGCCGGCCGGCGCGCAGCTGCAGATCGCGCGCGTCGCGACAGCGCGCGGGTTGTCGCCGGATGCGGTGGCCAGGCTGGTTGCCGAGCACACCACGCCGCGCCAGTTTGGCGTGCTCGGCGAGCCGCGCGTCAACGTGCTGGAGCTCAACATCGCACTCGACGCCGCGCGGTGATGGCGTGCTGGTGACGTCCTGGTCATGACC
>JBOHYD010000039.1:0-10013 GCA_050737635.1 Luteimonas sp.
GCGCAGGTCAGCGTCGCGCAGCCGCGCGGCGAGATCGGCATCGTGTTCGACGCCGCGCACTGGCACGACGGCTGCCGCGCGCTGCGCGACCGGTTCGGCTTCGAGCAGCTCGTCGATCTGTGCGGCATGGACTACCTCGGCTACGGCAGCGGCGAGTGGGACACCGACGTCTCGTCGCAGGGCTATAGCCGCGGCGTCGAAGGCCGCGGCGCCGGTCGCTTCAAGTTTGGCGAAACCACCAGCCGGCAGATGCCCGAGCCGCAGGGCGATGGCGACATCCCGCAGCCGCGCCAGCGCTTTGCGGCCGTCGCGCAGCTGCTGTCGGTGCAGCACAACCGCCGCGTGCGGGTGAGCAGCTTCGCGCCCGACGACGCGCTGCCGATCCTCGCCTCGGTGACCGACCTGTGGCCGGTCGCCAACTGGTTCGAGCGCGAGGCCTTCGACCTGTTCGGCATCATCTTCCAGGGCCATCCCGACCTGCGCCGCATCCTCACCGACTACGGTTTTGTCGGCCATCCGTTCCGCAAGGATTTCCCGCTGATCGGCAATGTCGAAGTGCGCTACGACGCCGAACGCAAGCGCGTGGTGTACGAGCCGGTGACCTCAGTCGAGCCGCGCGTACTGGTGCCGCGCGTGGTGCGCAACGACGCGCGCTACGCGACCGCGTCCGACGAGGCTGCGCAGCGGGCGGAGGTGAAGAAGTGAGCGTCGTTGTTTTTGAAGCGGGTTTTGTCCGCAAAGGACGCAAAGGACGCAAAGAAGAGCAAATTAAAAGGTTTTCCTTTGCGCCCTTTGCGCCCTTTGCGTCCTTTGCGGACATCAAGCCGTACTCTTGCGCGCGCTTGAACGGTACTGCCGCATGAACACCCAGCCATCCAGCACCCCATTCGTCGGCAACCCCGCCGAATCGCGCCAGGAAATCCGCAACTACACGCTGAACTTCGGTCCGCAGCATCCGGCCGCGCACGGTGTGCTGCGGCTGATCCTGGAGATGGACGGCGAGGTCGTGCAGCGCGCCGATCCGCACATCGGCCTGCTGCATCGCGGCACCGAAAAACTGGTCGAATCCAAACCGTTCAACCAGTCGATCGGCTCCATGGACCGTCTCGACTACGTGTCGATGATGTGCAACGAGCACGCCTACGTGCGCGCGATCGAAACTCTGATGGGCATCGAGGCGCCGGAGCGCGCGCAGTGGATCCGCACCCTGTTCGACGAGATCACCCGCATCCTCAACCACCTGATGTGGGTCGGGTCGAATGCGCTCGATCTCGGCGCGATGGCGGTATTTTTGTATGCGTTCCGCGAGCGCGAGGAGCTGATGGACGTCTACGAGGCGGTCAGCGGCGCGCGCATGCACGCCACGTATTACCGCCCCGGCGGCGTCTACCGCGATCTGCCCGAGCGCATGCCGCAGTACCGCGAATCGCCGTGGAAGAAGGGCGCCAAGCTCAAGCGCTTCAACGCCTGGCGCGAAGGCTCGATGCTCGACTACCTCGAGGCGTTTGCGAAGGACTTCCCGCAGCGCATCGACGAATACGAAACCCTGCTCACCGACAACCGCATCTGGAAGCAGCGCACCGTGGGCATCGGCGTGATCCCGCCGCAGCAGGCGCTGGCCTGGGGCATGACCGGGCCGATGCTGCGCGGCTCGGGCATCGCTTGGGACCTGCGCAAGAAGCAGCCGTATGCCAAGTACGCTGAGGTCGATTTCGACATCCCGGTCGGCGTCGAAGGCGACTGCTACGACCGCTATTTGGTGCGCATCGCCGAGATGCGCCAGTCGGTGCGCATCATCGAGCAGTGCATCGTGTGGCTGAAGGCCAACCCCGGCCCGGTCATGCTCGACAATTACAAAGTGTCGCCGCCGTCCCGCGAGGAGATGAAGGACGACATGGAAGCGCTGATCCACCACTTCAAGCTGTTCACCGAAGGCTACTGCGTGCCGGCTGGCGAAACCTACAGCGCGGTCGAGGCGCCGAAGGGCGAATTTGCCTGCTATTTGGTCTCCGACGGCGCCAACAAGCCGTTCCGCGCCCACCTGCGCGCACCGGGCTTCGCGCACCTATCGTCGATGGACGAGATCGTCCGCGGCCACATGCTCGCCGACGTGGTCGCGATGATCGGCACCTACGACATCGTGTTTGGGGAGATTGATCGATGAGCGGTGCGGGACTCGGGACTCGGGACTCGGGACTCGCAAGAGCCCCTGATGCTTGGCGATATGCGCGCCTTGACGCGCACTCGTTGCCACTCCCCGATATTTTCGCCGCGCGCTTGTCCCGAGTCCCGAGTCCCGAGTCCCCAGTCCCGGATCTTGCTGCATGAAAGCCACCGGCAACTTCGAAAACGCGCGCAATGTCGACCCGATGGTCGCACTCAGCGATGCCACGCGTGCGCACATCGAACACTGGCTGACCAAGTTTCCGGCCGATCGCAAGCGCTCCGCGGTGCTGCAGGGGCTGTTCGCGGCGCAGCAGCAGAACGGCGGCTGGCTCAGCGACGAGATCATCGCCGCGGTCGCCAAGTACCTCGGCCTACCGCCGGTGTGGGCGTATGAAGTCGCGACCTTCTATTCGATGTTCGAGACCAAACCCGTCGGCCGCAACAACGTCGCGTTCTGCACCAACATCAGCTGCTGGCTCAACGGCGCCGAAGACCTAGTGCGCCATGCCGAGCGCAAGCTCGGCTGCAAGCTCGGCGAATCCAGCGCCGACGGCCGCGTGTACCTGAAGTGCGAGGAAGAATGCGTGGCCGCGTGCTCCGCGGCCCCGGTTGTGGTGATCAACGGCCACTACCACGAGAACCTCGATGCGGCCGCGGTCGACGCGCTGCTCGACGGCCTGAAGTAAGGAGGCCGGCGCGATGGCACATTCCACATTCCATGCATCCGAGGGCACCGGCCCGGTCGGCCCGGCACCGAAAGACCATCAGGCGGTCTACACGACGCTGCATTTCGACAAGCCGTGGTCGTACGACAATTACCTGAAGACCGGCGGCTACAGCGCGCTGCGCAGGATCATCGAGGACAAGGTCGCGCCGACCGACGTGATCGAGATGGTCAAGCAGTCCGGTCTGCGCGGACGCGGCGGCGCGGGCTTCCCGACCGGTCTGAAGTGGAGTTTCATGCCCAAGGATTCCGGTATGCAGAAGTACATCCTCTGCAACTCCGACGAGTCCGAACCGGGCACCTGCAAGGACCGAGACATCCTGCGTTTCAACCCGCACGCGGTGATTGAGGGCATGGCGATCGCGTGCTACGCGACCGGCAGCACGGTGGGCTACAACTACCTGCGCGGCGAGTTCCACCACGAGCCGTTCGAGCATCTCGAGGAAGCCACTGCCGAGGCCTATGCCAATGGCTGGCTCGGCCGCGACATCCTCGGCAGCGGCATCGACATCGACATCCACAACGCGCTCGGCGCCGGCGCCTACATCTGCGGCGAAGAAACCGCGCTGATGGAATCGCTCGAGGGCAAGAAGGGCCAGCCGCGCTTCAAGCCGCCGTTCCCGGCCAATTTTGGCCTGTTCGGCAAGCCGACCACGATCAACAACACCGAAACTTTCGCCTCGGTGCCGGCGATCGTGCGCAACGGCGCGCAATGGTTCCTCAATCTCGGCAAGCCCAACAACGGCGGCCCGAAGATCTTTTCGGTGTCCGGCCATGTCGCCAGACCGGGCAACTTCGAGATCCGCCTCGGCACGCCGTTTTCCGAACTGCTGGAGATGGCCGGCGGCCTGCGCCCGGGCCGCAGGTTGAAGGGCGTGATCCCCGGCGGTTCGTCGATGCCGGTGCTGCCGGGCGAGACGATGATGGGCCTGACGATGGACTACGACGCGCTGCAGAAGGCCGGTTCGGGGCTCGGCTCCGGTGCGGTGATCGTGATGGACGACAGCACCTGCATGGTGCGCGCCTGCCAGCGCATCGCGCGCTTCTACTTCAAGGAAAGCTGCGGTCAGTGCACGCCGTGCCGCGAGGGCACCGGCTGGATGTATCGCATGCTCACCCGCATCGTCGACGGCCAGGCCACGCAGGAAGACCTGCAGATGCTGCGCGCCGCCGCCGGCCAAATCGAAGGTCACACCATTTGCGCGTTCGGCGAAGCCGCCGCGTGGCCGGTGCAGGGCTTCTTGCGCCATTATTGGGACGAGTTCGAGTACTTCATCGAGCTCGGCCGTTCGATCGTGGATCAGCGGTTGGAGGCTGCGGCATGAACAGGTGCGATAGCTTGAAGCCAAATGCAGTCCGCGAAGGACGCGAAAAACGCGAAAACAGCCAAGCGCACCAATTCGCTTTTATTCGCGTTTTTCGCGTCATTCGCGGACTGGTTGCTCCGGCGGTCTTCGTGAAGGTCTCGGCATGAGCGCTCAGCCCGTCGTCACCGACACGCCTGGGATCACCGTGCCGGACGGCCACGTCGCGATCGAGATCGACGGCGTCGCGATGGCCGCGCCGAAGGGATCGATGATCATCCAAGCCGCCGACCGGGCCGGCATTCCGATCCCGCGGTTCTGCTACCACGACAAGCTCAGCGTAGCGGCCAACTGCCGGATGTGCCTGGTCGAGGCCGAAATGGGCGGGCGCGCGTCGCCAAAACCGCTGCCGGCCTGCGCGACGCCGGTCGCCGATGGCATGAAGGTGTTCACGCGCAGCGACAAGGCGCTGAAGTCGCAGCGCAACGTGATGGAATTCCTGCTCATCAACCATCCGCTCGACTGCCCGATCTGCGACCAGGGCGGCGAGTGCGAGCTGCAAGACCTGTCGCTCGGCTACGGCCGCTCGGTCAGCCGTTTCAGCGAGCGCAAGCGCGTGGTCGCCGACGAGGACATCGGGCCGCTGGTCGCCACCGAGATGACGCGTTGCATCCAGTGCACGCGTTGCGTGCGCTTTACTGCCGAGATCGCCGGCAGCTACGAGCTCGGCGGCATGCAGCGCGGCGAGAACCTGCAGATCGGCACCTACGACGGCAAGCCGCTGACCACCGAGCTGTCGGGCAATGTCATCGACGTGTGCCCGGTCGGCGCGCTGACCAACAAGGTGTTCCGCTTCCGCGCGCGGCCCTGGGAGCTGATCGCCAAGGAGTCGCTCGGCTATCACGATGCACTTGGCAGCAATCTGTTCCTGCATTCGCGCCGTGGCGACGTGATGCGCGCCGTGCCGCGCGACAACGCCGCGGTCAACGAATGCTGGCTGTCGGATCGCGACCGCTATTCGAGCCAGGGCCTGTACGCCGACGATCGCGCGACCGTGCCGATGGTCAAAGACAACGGCAGCACATCCGATGACGGCTGGCGCGTCGCGTCCTGGGACGAAGCACTTGGCCGCGCGATCGATATCCTGCGCGACAACGCCGCCGACGATCTCGGCATCCTCGTGCATCCGGCCACGTCCAACGAGGAGGGCGATCTGCTCGCGCGCCTCGCCGACGGCCTCGGCACTGGCAATCTCGACCACCGCATCGCCCAGCACGACCTGTCCGACGGCGCGACCGCGGAAGTCTTCGCGATGCCGGTCGCCGACATCGACAATGCCGACGTGATCGTGATCGTCGGCAGTCATCTGCGTTTCGAGGTGCCGCTGCTGCACCAGCGCGTGCGCACCGCGTGGAAGCGCGGCGCGCGGGTGCACGTGGTCAATCCGGTCGATTTCGATTTCGCGTTCGACATCGCGTCGAAGCGCATCGTGCCGCCGTCGCAGCTCGCCAGCGCGCTGGCGTCGAGCGAACTCGCAGCCGTCATCGAGGGCGCGGCGCGCGCGCTGGTCATCGTCGGCGCGATCGCCGAGAACGGCGTGCATGCCTCGGCGATCCGCGCCGCCGCGGTACGGCTTGCGCAGGCCGGCAGCGCCGCGCTGTGCCGCATCCCGCAAGGCGCCAACGCGCTCGGCCTGAGCCGTCGCGGCGTCGTGCTGCCGACGTCGCGCAGCGCCAGCGACATGCTCGCGCAGCCGCGCAGCGGCTACCTCCTCTACGGCATCGAGCCGGGCCTGGACTTCGCCGACCAATCGATCGCGATGAAGGCGCTGTCCGGTGCGCAAGTGGTGGCCTTCAGCCACTTCGCGTGCGCCTCGACGCGCGCGGTCGCCGACGTGATCCTGCCGATCGGCCTGCTGCCGGAGATCGACGCGACGCTGACCAATCTCGACGGCGTCGACCAGCATGCCGTCGCCGCCGGCAAGCTGCCCGGCGACGCGCGTCCCGGCTGGCGCGTGCTGCGCGCGCTCGGCGGCGATCTGGGTGTGCCGGGGTTCGAGTTCGCCGATCTGGCGGGGTTGCGGGCGGGAATGAAGCGGGACTCGGGACACGGGACTCGGGAGAGGCCGGAGCCGGCGCGCAGCGGTGGCGAGTGGAGCGGCTCTTCACTGCCTCCGGCGGTTGTCCAGTCGAGGGAATCCGCTTCCCGAGTCCCCAGTCCCGAGTCCCCAGTCCCGGAACCAGTCCCGGAACCAGTCCCGAGTCCCGAGTCCCGAGTCCCGGGGTCGTTCGAACTCGCCGTCTCGCAAGCGATCTACCGCGTCGACGGCGTCACCCGCCGCGCCGCAGCACTGCAGGCGCATCCGCTTAACCTCGGTGCGCGCATCACCCTGCATCCCGACGATGCTGCATCGATTGGTTTGGCGGACACAGCGATGGCCAGGGTTGGCAACGATGTCGGCACCGCGACCCTGCAAGTCGCGATCAGCGATCGTGTCGCGCCCGGCGCGGCGTGGGTCGAAAGCGGCTACGGCGCGACGGCGGCGATGACCGCCGGACGCGCGACGGTGGTGGCGGCATGAACAGCGCAACCCTGCTGGCCAACTTGTTCGGTCCGCTGCACGAACTGCTGCTGTCGTTCGGCGTGATCGGGCTGATCGTGTGGATCGTGCTCAAGGCGTTGGCGATCGCGGTGCCGGTGATTCTCGCGGTCGCGTTCTACGTGCTGTGGGAGCGCAAGCTGATCGGCTGGATGCACGTGCGCCACGGGCCGATGTACGTCGGCATGGGCATCCTGCAGACCTTCGCGGACGTGTTCAAATTACTGTTCAAGGAAGTGATCCGGCCGACCGACGCGCAGAAGTCGCTGTTCTTCATCGCGCCGCTGATCACCCTCGCGCCGGCGTTCGCGGCGTGGGCGGTGGTGCCGTTCGACACCCAACTGGTGCTGTCCAACGCCAACGCCGGCCTGCTCTACCTGCTGGCGATGACCTCGCTCGGCGTGTACGGCATCATCCTCGCCGGCTGGGCGTCCAACTCCAAGTATGCGTTCCTCGGCGCGATGCGTTCGGCAGCGCAAGTGGTCAGTTACGAGATCGCGATGGGCTTCGCACTGGTCGGGGTGATGGTCGGCGCCGGCAGCCTCAACCTGACCGAGATCGTGATGGCGCAAGCCGGCGGCAAGGGCCTGTTCGACTGGTTCTGGCTGCCGATGCTGCCGCTGTTTGTGGTGTATTTCGTGTCCGGCGTGGCCGAGACCAACCGCGCGCCGTTCGACGTGGTCGAAGGCGAGTCGGAGATCGTCGCCGGCCACATGGTCGAGTACTCGGGTGCTGCGTTCGCGCTGTTCTTCCTCGCCGAATACGCCAACATGATACTGGTGAGTTTCCTCACCGCGATCTTCTTCGCCGGCGGCTGGCTGTCGCCGCTGCAGGGGCTTGGCGTCCCATTGCTGTCGGTGGACGGCTGGTGGTGGCTGTTCGCCAAGGTGTTCTTCTTCGCCAGCTGCTTCATCTGGTTCCGCGCGTCGTTCCCGCGCTACCGCTACGACCAGATCATGCGGTTGGGCTGGAAGGTGTTTATCCCGCTGTCGATCGCATGGATCGTGGTCACCGCGCTGATGGCGTATTACGGCGTGTTCGAGGTGCGGCAGTGATGGGGATTTTGTGATGGGTCGGATATTTTCCTACCTCAAGAGCCTGCTGCTGCTCGAACTGCTCGGCGGCCTGTGGCTGACGTTCAAGTACCTGTTCAAGCCCAAGTACACGCTGATGTACCCGATGGAAAAGACGCCGCAGTCGTCGCGCTTCCGCGGCGTGCACGCGCTGCGCCGCTACCCCAACGGCGAGGAGCGCTGCATCGCCTGCAAGCTGTGCGAGGCGGTGTGCCCGGCGCTGGCGATCACCATCGACTCCGAACAACGCGCCGACGGCACGCGCCGCACCACGCGCTACGACATCGACCTATTCAAGTGCATCTACTGCGGCTTCTGCGAGGAGTCGTGCCCGGTCGACTCGATCGTCGAGACCCACATCCACGAGTACCACTTCGAGCACCGTGGCGAAAACATCCTGACCAAGGCCAAGCTGCTGGCGATCGGCGACCGTCTCGAAACCGAGATCGCCGAGCGCCGCGCCGCCGACGCGCCGTTCCGATGAACTTCGTCGAGATGATCGCCGCCCCGACCGACACGAGCCGCTGAGGATCATCGTGGATTACGCCTTGCTCGCCTTCCTTGCCTTCGCCGCGGTCACCGTGATGTCCGCGGTCGCGGTGATCAGCGTCCGCAATCCGGTGCACGCTGCGCTGTTCCTGGTGCTGACGTTCTTCACCGTGGCCTGCACCTGGCTGCTGGCCGGCGCGGAGTTCCTCGGCATTGCGCTGATCCTCGTCTACGTCGGTGCGGTGATGGTGCTGTTTTTGTTTGTGGTGATGATGCTCGATATTGACGTCGGGCCACTGCGTGAAGGCTATGTGCGCTACCTGCCGGTCGGCCTCGTGGTCGCGATGGTGATGCTGGTCGAGATGCTGACCCTGATCGGGGTCAAGTCGCGGATCACACCGTTCGGCATCGACGCCGCGCAGGCCGAAGGCGTGCCGAACGTGACGTGGCTGGCGCGGCGGCTGTTCACCGAATTCCTGCTGCCGTTCGAAGTGGCCGCGTTGATCCTGACCGTTGCGGTGGTGGCGGCAGTGATGCTGACGCTGCGCAAGCGCGAGGGCACCAAACACCAGAACCCCGGCGACCAGGCGCGGGTCAAGGCCAGCGACCGTTTCCGCATGGTGCGCATGGACGCCGAACAGCGGATGGCGGAAACGCCGGCTGTCGCCGCCGACGCCGCGTCGCCGGCCAAGCCGGCCGGGGAGGGCAAGTGATCGACGCGGTTGGACAGGGCCTCGCGCTCGGCCACTATCTCGCGCTCGGCGCGGCGCTGTTTTGCATCAGCGTCGCCGGCATCTTTCTCAACCGCAAGAACATGATCATCCTGCTGATGTCGATCGAGCTGATGTTGCTCGCGGTCAACATCAACTTTGTCGCGTTCTCGCGCGAGTTCGGCGATGCGTCGGGGCAGTTGTTCGTGTTCTTCATTCTCACCGTGGCCGCCGCCGAGGCCGCGATCGGCCTCGCGATCCTGGTCACCCTGTTCCGCAATCGGCGCACGATCAATGTCGCTGAAATCGATACCCTCAAGGGGTGAGGGGCCGCAAGCGAGCGAACGCCCTCAAGGCGTTCGCTGCGGCCCCCGAACGCCCGGCCACGGATGGCCGGGCCGGACGACCCGGAGTGAAAGGTGCAACGCCAAGGATGGCAGCGGTAGAACAATTCGGGTGGCTCGCGCCGCCCCGAACGCCCGGCCATGGATGGCTGGGCCGGGCAGCCCGAAGCCGAGAATGTAGAGCCAGGGATGGCGGCGTTGAACCAGATCGAAGCGGTGAATACTGCGAGCCAGCGGATCGTCTCGCAGCAAGGTATCGACAACCGGACCACACATGGCAATCTCCACCACACACCTGCTGATCATCGCGCTCGCACCACTGCTCGGCGCGATCGTCGCCGGATTGTTCGGCCGTCAGGTCGGCCGTCGCGGCGCGCACGGCGTGACCATCCTCGGCGTCGCGGTCAGCTGCGCGCTGTCGGGCTATGTGCTGTGGCAGCTGGTGGCGCAGGGTGCGGTGCCGTTCAATCAGAACATCTACACCTGGTTCCAGATCGGCGGTTACGAGGCGCACGTCGGCTTCATGATCGACCGCCTGACCGCGATGATGATGGTCGTGGTCACCTTCGTGTCGCTGCTGGTGCACGTCTACACCATCGGCTAC
>JBOHYD010000040.1:0-5633 GCA_050737635.1 Luteimonas sp.
CCCCCCCCCCCCCCCCCCCCCCCCCCCCCCCCCCCCCCCCCCCCCCCCCCCCCCCCCCCCCCCCCCCCCCCCCCCGGTGTCCGGCATAATTCGCGCCCCGACTTTCGCCATATCGCGCCACGATGCGTGCTTTTGGCCTAACTGGAATCCCTGACACATGACCCGGACCATCACGGTCATCCGCGGCGATGGCATCGGCCCGGAGATCATGGACGCGGCACTGCACGTCCTCGACGCGATGCGGCTCGGCCTGAGCTACGAGGAGGCCGACGCCGGCCTCGTCGCACTCGAAAAACACGGCGAACTGCTGCCGCAGGCGACGATGGCCTCGATCCGCCGCACCTGCATCGCGCTGAAGAGCCCACTGACCACGCCGGTGGGTGAAGGCTTCTCGTCGATCAATGTCGAGCTGCGCAAGCGTTTCGACCTGTACGCCAACGTGCGCCCGGCCAAATCGTTCCCAAATACTAAATCGCGCTTCGACGACGGCGTCGACCTGATCACCGTGCGCGAGAACACCGAGGGCGCCTACATCGGCGAAGGCCAGGTGGTCACCGAGGACGGCACCACCGCGACCCTGGTCCAGCGCATCACCCGCCACGGCTCCGAGCGCATCGTCCGCTACGCGTTCGAGCTGGCGCGGCGCACCGGCCGCAAGAAGGTCACCGTGGTCCACAAGGCCAATATCCTGAAGTCGACCTCGGGATTGTTTCTGAAGGTCGCGCGCGAAGTGGCCGCGCAGTATCCGCAAATCGCCTGCAACGAGATGATCGTCGACAACACCTGCATGCAACTGGTGATGCGGCCGGAGCAGTTCGACATCATCGTCACCACCAACTTGTTCGGCGACATCATTTCGGATCTGTGCGCGGGCCTGGTCGGCGGCCTCGGACTGGCGCCGGGCGCCAATATCGGCACCGAGGTCGCGATCTTCGAGGCCGTGCACGGTTCGGCCCCCGATATCGCCGGCAAAGGCATCGCCAATCCCTGCGCGCTGCTGCTCGGTGCAGCGCAAATGCTCGACCACCTCGGCATGCCCGACAAGGCCGCGCGCCTGCGCGAGGCGATCGTCGCGACGCTGCGGGCGAAGGATGCGGTCACTCCCGACCTCGGCGGCAGCGGCACCACGATTGCGTTCGCCGCGGCCATCGCCAGCCGCGTCTGAGGCGTCCGCGCGCCGCCGCTGCCGGTTGCTCCGCTGTATCAGCGGCCACAACGCCAGCAAATAGCTGCGATCCGCTAGCCGATGCGCGCGCGTCGTGACAGCAGTCGCGCGGTTTCGTCGAGCGCGCGGCGCAGCCGCGCGGTGGTGTCGGTGCTGCGCGGCGGCGGCATCGCCAGCCCGTCGGCGAGCGTGCGTCCGCTGTCGGCCAGCAGCGCCTCGCGCAGGCGGATGCCGTGCGCGGCGAGCTGCGGACGCAGGGTATCAGCATGCCGGCGCAGGTCGTCGAGGGTGTTGCGCCACGCGAGTTCGCAGACGCGCCGTCGCGACGCGAAACTGAAGACATTGGTGTGGAAGAGTTCGCTGTCGTCGGCGTTGGGCTCGAACACCAGCTGGTCGACCTGTGGATACTGGCGTGCGTATTTCTCGAAGCCGACCTGCATCCGCGATTGCAGCAGGGTGCGGAAAGTCTGCGACAGCACCGACGGCAGCCCGCCGCGCGCCAGTCCGCGACCGGAGTCGGTGCGCGCGGCGTCGGCACGCGCACTGGAATTGAACGGCACCAGCGGATTGACGCCGATCAACAGGTCGATGTCGCGTTCGAGCAGCAGCGAGGCGTGCATCGTGCGGCGCAGCGCGCCGTCGACGAAGTCGCGGCCGCGCAGGTTCACCGGCGGATACAGGCCGGGCAGGGCGGCGCTGGCCTGCACGGCTCTGGAGATCGCCACGTCGTCCCAGCCGTCGCTGCCGAACACCACTGCCTCGCCGCTGTCGAGTTCGACGGCGACCACAAACAGCGCGCAGCCGAGTGTCCGGAAATCGTTGCTGCGCCCGCGACGCTGGAAAATATCGCGCAAAAACCGCTCGACCTCATGGTTGTCGAACAGCCCGACCGGCAGCAGCGCGCTGACGCCGGCGACCAGCTCCGACCATGCCGCTCCGCGCGGCCCGGTCAGCAACGCGCGCCACCAGTCCAGCAGGCGCGACGGCACGCCGGCGGCGCGGCGCAGATATTCGGCAAACGCCGGGCGCAGGAAGGTCTGCGGGCGAAAATTCACGTCGTCGCTGTCGCCGGTGACGAAGATCCGGCACATCTGCGCGGTGGTCATGCGGTTGGCGAGGCCGGCGGCGAGGAACGCGCCGCTGCTGATGCCGACATAGCTGTCGAGATCGGTGAGATCGAGGCCGTCGAGTGCCTCGTCGAGCGCGCGCAATGCGCCGAGTTCGTACATGCCGCCGATCGGGCCGCCGCCGGCGATCGCCAGACCGATTTTCGGCACACGCTGTGCGGACTGGTGCCGGGGCGCTGCGGTGCGGCGGTATGCAGCGTGGATCGAGAGCATGCGCGACGGTCGATGAGTGGCCGCGGCAGTGTAGCGGAAGGCGGTACCTGGCCCGTGCGCGCATCGGGCCGGGCATTCGCCGCATTCGCTCGCGCTGCGCGCGGCCAGCGTGGACACTATGCCGATGCCACGACCGACCGTTTCCGACCGGCTCGCCCGCCGCCTCGCCTGCCACCAGCAGTTGCACGACCCGGACCGCGAGCCGCGCAACCGCCTGCGCTGGCTGCCCGAGGTGCGGCGCTGGCAGGCCGAGCGCTTGAAGCGCAGCTTCGCGCGGTTTCTCGACGATCCGCAGCGACGGCCGGCGGCCGAGTTCTTCCTCGCCGACGTCTACGGCGACCGTGACTTCACTCGCCGCGACGCCGACATCGCGCGGGTGATGCCGATGATGCAGCGGCTGCTGCCAAAGAGTCTGATCGGCACGGTCACTGATGCGATCGAGCTCGGCGCGCTGACCCATGCGCTGGACCTGCGCCTCGCCGAAACCCTGCACGCGATCGCGCCGTCGCGGCGCGTGCTCGACGAGGCGCTGTACGCCGATGCGTACCGGCAGACCGGCCTGCGCCGCTTGCGCGAACGCCAGATCGCGCTGATCGGCAGTGTCGGCAATGGCTTCGGGCGCGCGCTGAAGCTACCTGGGGTGTCGGCGCTGCTGGCGTTTTCGCGCGGGCCGGCGCGGCTCGCGGGGCTGAGCGAGCTGCAAGGCTTTCTCGAACACGGCTATGTGGCGTTCGAGACCCTCGGCAAACCGGAAGCCTTTGTCGCGGAGATCGAGCACGACGAGCGCCGTGCGGCGCAGCGGCTGTTTGCCGGCGCCGACGATCCGTTTTCGTTTGGATAGTGTGGCGTACGGCTTGAGGGGTTCGACTGCAGCCGCGATCCGGCCTCATCCGCAGGGCCTGCAGATGGCCGCTCCCGCAAGCAGCCGTTTATGGAGGCCGGCGCGCGCGACGGAATGCTACGAAAGCTTGTCCACCAGCGCGCGGCGGATTTCGCTCTCGACGGCACCCTGCGCCGCCAACAGCAGAAACCCCAGTTTGACGGTGACCCGGACCTGTTTCGGGGCGATGTCGATGCTGCCGTCGATGCCCGAGCGCTTGAAGTTCAGCCGGTCGCCATCCCAGGCGCATTCCATGTCGAAGCGTTCGGCAAGCCTTTTTGCCATGTCCTCCACGACTTTGCGGGTCTTGTCCATGGGCTGGGAATGATCGTGACGGATGTCGATACCGGCCATGCGTGGCTCCGAGGGTGTCAGGGGGGACCATTCTGGTGGCGCATGCACTGGTATCCAAGCCCTTCGGCGGTCGTGCGCTTCGCTTGTCCGGCTAAACTGGCGCTGGCTGCTGCGATGTAACATTCCCGGCCAATGGGCGACCTCCGGCTCCGCTTCTCGCACCGCGAACACACCGAGCTCGCGCTCGGCGCGGGCGTGCACGCGATCGGCCGCATCGGCGGCGATCGCGAGACCCTCGGCTTGCTCGACAGTGCCGCGGAGTCGGCGGTGGTGCGGTTTTGCGTCGATCGTCGCGGGGTGTGGCTGCGCGTCACCGACGGCGCGCGCGGCGTGCACGTCAACGGCCGCGAGGTGCGGCGGATAGCGATGCTGCGCGTGGGCGATGCGATCTACATCGACGGCGTCGAGATGCGGTTGGTGTCGGCGCATGCGCCCGAGACGCCCGGCATCGGCCTCGACGTGGCCGCCGCCAGCGACGCGGCAGGCGATCCGCGCGTGGTGCTGCGCGGGGTCGGCGGCCAGTACCACGGCCGCAGCTTCACGCTGGAGCGTCCGCGGCTGATCGGCCGCCATGCCGATGCCGACATCCGCATCGACGAGCCGGCGTTCGCCGATCGTCACGCACGGCTGGAGCTGTTTGGCGAGCAGATCGTGCTGCGCGACCTCGGCTCGACCGACGGCAGCGTCGTCAATGGCGAGAATGTCCGCGATGCGCTGCTGCAGTCCGGCGACCAGATCGTGTTCGACGCACACCACCGCTTCGTCGTGGAGGCGCCTTCGCGCACGCCGCAGCGCGGTGACCCGGCCGCCGTTGTTGTCGACGCCGCGATCCCGGACATCGACGACGATGCGTTGCCGTATGCGCCGCATTCGCCGGTGCGGCGGCTGCCGTGGCTGCTGCTGGCCGCGGCGCTGATCGCGGCGCTGCTGGCGGCGCTGCTGCTATTCGGCAGCGCGTGAGCCGCGCGGTTGCGCGGTCGCCGATGTCACGCGGTCGCGGTTGACGGCAGCCGGCTGCGGCGCGCCCTGCGTCGGCAGCGCGCTGTTTCGACGCAGTCTGCTTCAACTTTAGAGCCTGTTTAAAATCTTCTGAGTAACAGGGCCAAAAAGGCGAGGTGGATGAATTGTAGGCTGGTGTTGAGCTTGCGCTCGCCGTTCTTCCAAAGTCGTCGGCACTTCTCCAGCCAGCCAAAGGAGCGTTCCACCACCCAGCGCTGCGGCATGACGACAAAAGTGTGCAGTTCGTTGCGTTTGGCGATCTGCACCGTGGCTCCCAACAGCTGCTTGACGGCTTCAGCAAAAGGTTGGCCGGTGTAACCGCCATCGGCCAACACGCGCTGTACCCGCCCCAAATTCGCCTTACACCGCGCCATCGCTTGCAGCGCCCCGGTCCGATCGGTGACCTCGGCCGTGGTCACTGCCACCGCGTGTGGCAAGCCCTGCGTGTCCACCGCGATATGGCGCTTGATCCCTGATACCTTCTTGCCGGCGTCGTAGCCCTGATGCTCGGCGCTGTCGGTGTTCTTCACGCTCTGCGCGTCCACGATCAAGAACGTGGTGCAGGCGTTGCGTCCCTGGCGCTCGCGGACCGCGCCAACCTGATTTTTTTAACGCCTGCGCAAGCAGGCTGATCCCAGCGTCGGGAACCTCATTCCAGATCACGAAATACGCATAGACCGTCGGCCACTTGGGGAAGTCGTTGGGCAACGCACGCCATTGACAGCCACTTTTGAGCAGGTACAACAGCGCACAGAAGACGTCGTACAAATCCACCGTGCGTGGCCGTGTTGTCTTGCGCGCGCCTTCCAGCAGCGGTCGAATCCGCTCAAACTGGTCACGGCTGATGTCGCTGGGATAGGGCTGTCTCATTCGGCTATGGTCGCAGATGGGAGAT
>JBOHYD010000041.1:0-17437 GCA_050737635.1 Luteimonas sp.
CCTCAACACTCTTCGCCGCCTGCCGCTGCTTTCATCGCCACTTCTGCCGCTGTGTTCGTACTGCGTGATCTAGATGCCGTGGTCATCGCATCGCGCTCTTGCTTGATCGAGTCCCGAGTCCCGGCTCCTGAGTCCCGGCTTTCAAAACTCACCGCGATACCAGTTCTTCAACTTGTTGAACATCGATCCGGCACGGCCGGCCGCGATCACCGGGCGGCGCGGATGCTCGATCTGGCTGCCCATCAGCAGCAGGCCGACGCCGCTGGCGTGGACCGGGTTGCCGACCACTTCGCCCAGGCCGGTGACGTGCTGCGGAATGCCCACGCGCACCGGCATCTGCAGCATCTCTTCGGCGAGCTCGATCACGCCTTCCATCTTCGATGCGCCACCGGTCAGCACCATGCCGGCGCGCACGTGCTGCTCGAACCCCGAGCGGCGCAGTTCGGCCTGCACCATCTCGAAAATTTCTTCGTAGCGCGCCTGCACCGCCTGCGCGAGCGACTGCCGCGGCAGCCGGCGCGGCGGACGATCGCCGACGCTGGGCACCTGGATCGACTCTTCCGACGTCGCCAGTTGCGCCAGCGCGCAGGCGTAGCGCACCTTGATCTGCTCGGCCTCGGGCGTCGGCGTGCGCAGCATGTGCGCGATGTCTTCGGTGACCTTGTCGCCGGCGATCGGCAATGACGCGGTGTGGCAGATCGCGCCCTGCACGAACACCGCGAGGTCGGTGGTGCCCGCGCCCATGTCGACCAGCACCACGCCGAGCTCGCGCTCGTCGCCGGTCAGCACCGCGGTGCTCGACGCCAGCGACGACAGGATCAGATCGTCGATCTGTAGGCCGCAGCGCAGCACGCATTTGCTGATGTTGGCGGCCGCGGACTGCGCGCAGACCACGAGGTGCGCGTGCACCTCAAGCCGCACACCGGTCATGCCGACCGGATTGCGGATGCCTTCCTGCGAATCGTCGAGCACGTACTCGCGCGGGATCGCATGCAGGATGCGCTGGTCGGCCGGGATCGCGACCGCCTTCGCGGCCTCGAGCACGCGATCGAGATCGGCATAGGTCACCTCGCCGTCGCGGATCGGCACGATGCCCGGCGAGTTGCGGCACTGCACATGGTTGCCGGAGATCGACGCGTACACCGAGCGGATCTCGCAGCCGGCCATCAGCTCGGCCTCCTCGACCGCGCGCTGGATTGACTGCACGGTCGATTCGATATCGACCACCACGCCGCGCTTGAGGCCGCGCGATTCGTGGCTACCGATGCCAATCACCTCGATCGGATTGCCGGGCGAATATTCACCGACCAGCGCCACCACTTTCGAGGTGCCGATGTCGAGTCCGACGATGAGAGCTTTGTCGCCCTTGCGGTTCATGTTTGGAAGCCGGGAATGGGGAGTGGGGAATGGGGAATCGATGCAGGCGGAACTCGGGCGGCAGTTGGCGCTCGGGACTCGGGACTCGGGACTCGAAGAGCGAGGCCCTTGTCCGCGAATGACGCGAAAAGCGCGAAGGAGAGCGAAGGCGGATGAGGAGTGAATCCAGCAGACCGAGGCGAACCTGCTGCTCCGCTGTTGGCTTCGTTCGCGCCCTTCGCGCCCTTCGCGTCATTCGCGGACTGTCTTTCGCCGTTGACGTTGACGTTCCCGAATCCCGAGTCCCGAGTCCCGAGTCCCGGCTCCAATGCCCACGTCAGCGCAAACCCGTTGGTGTAGCGCAGGTCCGCGCGCAGCAATGGCAGCAGCGGACGCTGGGTGATCAGTTGCGGCAGCAGGCGCGCGAAGCGCAGCAGGCGCAGGCGCGCTTCCTGGCTGCCGATCACCACCTCGGTGCCGCTGGACAGGGTCAACGACCAGCTGCCGCGACGGTCGAGGGCGAGCGTGCGCACCGACCTGCCTTCGGCGGCGAACAGTTCGTTGGCGTGGTTGTAGAGCGCGACCACGTCCTTGATGCGCGTCGGTGGTGCGTCGACGTCGAAGTGCGGCAGGCCGGGCGGCGGCGTGAGCGTGCCGATCGGAAACAGATGGCCGAACTCCGACAGCAGGCGGTCGTCGCCCCAACGCGCAAACGGCTGGTATTCGACGATGCGCACCTCGAGCACGTCGGGCCAGCGCTTGCGCACTTCGGCGTGTTCGACCCACGGCAGCGTCGCCACCGCGGCCTGCGCTTCGTCCAGACGCACCGCGAAGAAGCCGTTGCGCGCATACGGCAGCACGATGCCGCGCAGCTGCTGCGCATCGACGCGCTTGAGTTCGCCACCGATGCGCAGCGTGCGCAGCGGCCAGCGCTCGGCGCCGATCCAGCCGTTGAGCATGGCGACCACCGGCAGCAACACGAGTGCGAGCGCCAGCGTCCACACCAGAATGCGCAGCGTGGCGTGCATCGCGGCGTTCATGCGGGCGCTCCGCATGCGTCGGGACCGGGGATCGGGGACCGGAAATCGGGGAAAAGCGAAGCGTTGTCCGCGAATGGCACGCAAGGCGCGAAGAACTGCAAAAACGTCGGTACGGAATGCACGATGACAATCGTTGCGCACCCCGACACTGCAGCGCGTTCCTTCGCGCCTTGCGTATTATTCGCGGACCAATGCATTGCATTGGTTCGACGCTCGGTCACGACGCCACCTCCATCGAGGTTTCGAGAATCCGCCAGCACAGCTCGTCGAATCCGATGCCGACCTGGTGCGCGGCCTTGGGCACCAGCGAGTGGCTGGTCATGCCCGGCGCGGTATTGACTTCCATCAGCGCGAAGCGGCCGTCGGCGTGGCGCATGACGTCCACCCGTCCCCAGCCGCTGCAGCCAGCGGCGCGAAACGCGGCCAACGCGAGACGGCGAATCTCGGCTTCGTCGTCGCCTTCGACGCCCGGGCACACGTACTGCGTGTCGTCGGCAACGTATTTGGCGTGGTAGTCGTACCAGTCGCCAGCCGGGATGATGCGCACCGACGGCAGCGCGACGTTGCCGAGGATGCCCACGGTATATTCGCCGCCCGCCACCAGTTGCTCGGCGAGCAGCTCGCCGTCGTAGCCGCGCGCGAACGCGATGGCAGGCGCGAGTTCGTCTTCGGTGGTCACGCGGAACACGCCCACGCTGGAGCCTTCCGCCGACGGCTTGATGAAGACCGGCAGGCCGAGCTCGCGCACCGCGGCGTCGACATCGGCCGCAGGCGGCAGGCGCACGAAGCGCGCGGTCGGCAGACCCTCCGCCTGCCACACCTGCTTGGTGCGAATCTTGTCCATGGTCAACGCGCTGCCCAGCACGCCGGGTCCGGTGTACGGCACGCGCATCGCATCCAGCAGCCCCTGCAGCACGCCGTTCTCGCCCACTCCGCCGTGGAGGATGTTGAAGACCCGATCGAAATTCTTTTCGTGCAGTTCGCGAATCAAGTTCGGCACGCCATCGACGCCGTTGGCATTGATGCCGCGCGCACGCAGCGCGGACAGCACGTTGGCACCGGAATTCAGCGACACCTCGCGCTCGGAGCTGGCGCCGCCCATCAGTACGGCAACGCGGCCGAACGCGGCCGGGGCGGCGATGCGCAAGGGGGCGATCGCGCCGGTCATGGCCGGGCCTCGCAGTCGGTACGATCCATTGCGAAGGCTTTGAAGAAGTCCGCGAATGACGCAAAGGACGCGAATGAAGGCAAAACCGCCTGCTGTTCCTTCGCGCGTTTCGCGTCATTTGCGGGCATCCGCACTACCCTTGCCACGGTGCCGGCTTGGTGACGGATGCTCATGCATCACCTCCGGCAAATCCGTCCGCCGACAGCTGCTGCGCGGCGTGGCCGATGTCGCCGGCGCCCATCAGCAGCAGCAGGTCGCCGTCGCGCAGGATGTCGGGCAGCACCGCGCGCAGATCGCCGGCACCGCCGACCACCACCGGATCGATGCGCCCGCGCGCGCGGATCGCGCGTGCCAGCGATTTGGCGTCGGCGCCGGCGATCGGCGACTCGCCGGCCGGATAGACCTCGGTCAGCACCAACGCGTCGGCATCGGACAGCACGCCGGCAAAATCGTCGAACAGATCGCGCGTGCGCGTGTAGCGGTGCGGCTGGAAGGCGACCACCAGCCGCTTGTCCGGCCAGCCGCCGCGCGCGGCCTCGAACACCGCCGCGAGCTCGCGCGGGTGGTGGCCGTAGTCGTCGACCAGCTGCACGCTCGCGCCACTGGGCGTGCGCAATTTGGCAAGCAGATTGAAGCGCCGACCAATGCCTTCAAATTTTTCCAGCGCGGTCGCGATCGCCTCGGCGCTAACCCCGAGCTGCCATGCCACGGCGGCCGCGGCGAGCGCATTCTGCACGTTGTGGCGGCCGGGCAATGCCAGCGTGGCCGGCGTGCGCGAACCGTCGGGCAGACACAGCGTGAAGCGCATCGTGCCGGCGTGCTGGTCGAGGTTTTCAGCGCGCACCTCGGCAACCTCGTTGAGGCCGTAGGTCATCACGTGACGCGGCATGTCGCGGCTGAGTTTGAGCACTTCGGCGTCGTCGCTGCACAGCACGGCGATGCCGTAGAACGGCAGCCGGTGCAGGAATTCGGAGAACGCCGCCTGCACGCGCGCGAAGTCGCCGCCGTAGTTTTCGAGATGGTCGGCGTCGATATTGGTGACGATCGCGACCAGCGGATTGAGGCGCAGAAAACTGCCGTCGCTCTCATCGGCCTCGGCGACCAGCCAATCGCCGCTGCCCAGCCGCGCGTTGGCGCCGGCGGCGAGCAGCTGGCCGCCGATCACGAAGGTCGGATCGAGCCCGCCTTCGGCGAGCACGCTGGCGAGCAGCGAGGTGGTGGTGGTCTTGCCGTGGGTGCCGGCGACGGCGATGCCGCGACGGAAGCGCATCAGCTCGGCGAGCATTTCAGCTCTCGGCACGATCGGGATGCGTTGCGCGCGTGCGGCCATCAATTCCGGGTTGTCGGGCTTGATCGCGCTCGACACCACGATGCAGTCGGTGCCCAGCACGTTGGCTGCCGAATGGCCGCGATACACAGTGGCGCCGAGCCTGGTCAAACGCCGCGTGACCGCACTGTCGCTGGTGTCCGATCCCGACACCTGATAGCCGAGCGTGCACAGCACCTCGGCGATGCCGCTCATGCCGACGCCGCCGATGCCGACGAAATGCACGCGCGAGTAGCGCTTGGCGAAGTCGCCCGGGGCAACGTCCCTGGTATCGAGCAGTCGACGCATCATGCGCTGCGCCCCAGTGTCGGTTCGATGCGTTGGCGCAGACGGCTGGTGCCGCGAGACGGGGGACCGGGGACCGGGGACCGGGGACCGGCGTAGGCTTGCGTCGGATGAGCGCCCTCGCCACGAAGGCTGCGCGCGACGGGCGCATTCCGGTCGTCAAGGTCGCGATCGCCGGTCCCTGGTCTCCGGTCCCCGGCCCCCGCGTCGCCGCGCAGGCGCGCGACCTGGCGCTGCGCGCGATCGAGTTCGTAGGACACTCGCAGCAGCAGGCCGAGCGCGGCACAGGTCATCAGCACGCTGGAGCCGCCCGAGGAGATCATCGGCAGCGTCAGCCCCTTGGTGGGCAGGATGCCGAGGTTGACGCCGATCGACACCACGCTCTGCAGGCCGATCCACAGCGCCACGCCGAATGCACAGTAGCCGGCGAAATGGCGGCGCATGCCGACGCAGCGGTAGCCGAGCCAGAACGCGCGTCCGATCAGCAGCGTGTACAGGCCGATCACCAGACACACGCCGACAAAGCCGAGTTCTTCGGCGATGACCGAAAAGATGAAGTCGGTGTGCGCTTCGGGCAGATACGACAGCTTCTGCACCGACGCGCCGAGCCCGACGCCGGTCCATTCGCCGCGACCCACCGCCATCAGCGCATTGCTGAGCTGGTAGCCGGAGCCGAGCTGGTCGGCCCAGGGATCGAGAAACGAAGTCAGCCGACGCACGCGGTAGGGTTCGAGGATCGCGACAAACGCAAACACCGGCAGGCCGAACACGATCGGCATCGACATCCGCGGCAGATTGACGCCACCGAGCACCAACATGCCGGCGGTGATCGCCAGCAGCAGCGACGACGAGCCGAAGTCCGGTTGCAGCAACAGCAATGTGACCAGCGCGACCGCGACGCCGAGCGGCTTGAGCATCGCCGGCCAGGTCGCATTGACTTCGTCGCGGAAACGCACGAGGTAGCTCGACAGCCAGACGATGTACAGCAGCTTGACCGCCTCGACCACCTGGAACTTGGCGACGCCGAGATTGATCCAGCGCTTGGCGCCGTTGACGCTGCTGCCGATGCCGGGCACAAACACCAGCAGCAGCAGCACGAAACAGCCGAGCAGCAGCAGCTGGTTGGTCTGCTCGATGGTCTTGAGTTCGGTGCGCATCGCCCAGCTCGCGAGGCCGATGCCGCCGAGGATGAAGATCAGATGGCGGTTGAGAAAATAGAACGGGCCGACGTCGAGGCCTTCGCCGATCGCGATCGAACTTGACGCCACCATCACCACCCCGAGACTCGCCAGTGCGATGCAGACGCCGAGCAGCCAGCCGTCGTAGCGGCCCGCGATCGCGTCGAGACGCGTCGCTTGAGCATGGCTCGCGTCGAGACGCGTCGCCGGGTGCGTGCCGGCGCTGTAGTGGACGTTGCTGGCGGCAATGGCCATCAGCGCACCTTCAACGTGGCCAGGCCGACGAGCACGAGGATCACCGAGATGATCCAGAAGCGCACGATCACCCGCGGCTCCGGCCAACCCTTGAGCTCGAAGTGGTGGTGGATCGGCGCCATCCGGAACACGCGCTTGCCGGTGAGCTTGAACGACGCCACCTGGATCATCACCGACAAGGTTTCGATCACGAACACGCCGCCCATGATCACCAGCACCAGTTCCTGGCGGACGATGATCGCGACCGTACCGAGCACCGCGCCGAGCGCGAGCGCGCCGATGTCGCCCATGAACACCATCGCCGGATAGGTGTTGAACCACAAAAATCCCAGCCCGGCGCCGGCGATCGCTGCGCAGATGATGATCAGTTCGCCGGCGCCGGGCACCTGCGGGATCTGCAGGTAGCTAGAGAACACCGCATTGCCCGACGCATACGCAAACACGCCGAGCGCGCAGGCGACCAGCACCGTCGGCATGATCGCCAGCCCGTCGAGGCCGTCGGTCAGGTTGACCGCGTTGGAGAACCCGACGATCCAGAAGTACGCAACGACGATGAAAAAACCGCCGAGCGGGATCGCCACGGTCTTCAGCAACGGCACGAAGAACGTCGTCGCCGCGGTCACCGACGGATCGGCGGTGAAGTACAAAAACGCACCGGCCGCGAGGCCGAAGATCGACTGCAGCAGATACTTCCAGCGTGATTTCAAGCCGTTCGGATCGCGCTTGACGATCTTGATCCAGTCGTCGTACCCGCCGATCGCGCCGAACGCCAGCATCACCGCCAGCACCACCCACACGTAGCGGTTGCGCAAGTCGCCCCACAGCAGCACCGACGCCAGCACCGTCATCAGGATCAGCACACCGCCCATCGTCGGCGTGCCGGCCTTGGAAAAATGCGTCTGCGGGCCGTCGCTGCGGATCGGCTGGCCGCCTTTGTACTGCGCGAGCCTGCGGATCATCGCCGGCCCCCACCACAGCGACAGCGCCAGCGCGGTCAGCGCGCTGAGGATGCCGCGAAACGTCAGGTAGCCGAACAGACCGAACAGGCCTTCGAGCTGCTGCAGCCAGCGGGTGAGTTCTAGGAGCATGTCGATGCTCCTGGGAGCGGGGTTGGGGTGGGGACTCGGGACTCGCCAAGCCGGGACTCGTCAAGCCGGGACTCGGGACTCGGGACTCGGGACTCGGGAAGGGCAAGAGCCGACGCGCAGCGGCGGCGAGCAGCGCGGCGCTTCACTGCGCCGGGTGTTTGTTCGGCCGAGGAAATCCGCTTCCCGCTTCCCGAGTCCCGAGTCCCGAGTCCCGAGTCCCGCTTCCCGAGTCCTGAGTCCCGAGTCCCGAGTCCCGGCTTGGCGAGTCCCGCTGTCGTCTCAAGCCACATCCGCCATCCCTCCGTCGTCGAGCAGCGCCGTGACGACGCGGTCCATCGCACTGCCGCGCGAGCCTTTGACCAGCACGCGGATGTTGCCGTGCAGCTCGGCGCGTAGCGCGTCGATCAACCCCGCGTGCGTGGCGAAGGCGCGGCCGCCGTCGCCGAACGCTGTTGCGGCATGGGCGCTCAGGTCGCCGAGCGCATACAGCCGCGCGATGCCGGCGGCCCTGGCGCGCGCGCCAGCCGCGGCGTGCAGCGTCGGCGCATCGGCCCCGAGTTCGCGCATGTCGCCGAGCACCAGCCAGGTCTCGCCCTGCGCGCCGGCAAGCGTGTCGATCGCGGCGGCGAGCGAGCCGGGATTGGCGTTGTAGCTGTCGTCGATCAGCACCGCGCCGCTGCCGAGGCGATGGCGGACAAGGCGTCCGGCGATCGTTTGTGCGTCGCGCAGACCGATCACGATGGCCTCGAGCGCGACGCCGCACGCGATCGCGATCGCCGCGGCGGCAAGCGCGTTGGCGACGCTGTGGCGACCGGACATCGGCACCATCGCTGCGATCTCGCCGAGCGGCGTAACGAGAGTGAAATACGACGCGTCGTCGTTGAGACGCAGATCGTGCGCGCGGACGTCGGCCGCAGCGTCGAGGCCAAAGCGGATCACGCGCCGCGTCGGCAGCGTGCGCGCGCGCTGCGCGAAAACATCCGCGAACGCATCGTCGGCGTTGACGATCGCGACGCCGTCGGCCGGCAGCATGTCGAAGATCGCGCCCTTGGTATCGGCGACGCCGTGCACGCTGCCGAGGCGTTCGAGATGCGCAGGCGCGACATTGTTGACCAGCGCGATGTCCGGACGCGCGATCGCGGTGAGATAGGCGATGTCGCCGGGCTTGCCGGCACCCATTTCGTAGATTGCAAATTCGGCGCCATCCGGCGCCTCGATCACCGCCAGCGGCAGGCCGATCTCGTTGTTGCGGTTGCCGGGATTGGCATAGGCGCTGCCGGCGCGGCGCAGGATCGACAGAGTCAGCGTCTTGACGCTGGTTTTGCCGTTGCTGCCGGTGATCGCGATCACTCGGCCGCTGCGCGCGCGCTGCATCGCCGCGGCGATCGACGCCAGCGCGCGTTCGGTATCGGCGACCACCAGCTGCGGCAGCGGCGTCTCAATCACCCGCGACACCAGTGCGGCGCGCGCACCGGCCACGCGTGCGGCGTCGACGTGGTCGTGGCCGTCGAAGCGTTCGCCCTTCAGCGCGACAAACAGCGCAGCGCTGCCGTCGCGGGTATCGAATACGCGGGTGTCGGTGACCACCGCGTCGATCAGCACGTCATGGCCGCCGGCATCGGCACCGTGCAGGCGGCCGCCGGTCCACTGCGCGATCCGCGACAGCGCGACAGGGTTCATGAGCGCTCCTGCGCATCGCGCGCTCGCGAATCTTGTCCATCGATGTGCGGCGCGCGGGCCTCGAGCACGCTGCGAGCGACTTGCGTGTCGTCGAAGGCGTGGCGCACGCCGTCAACCTCCTGGTACGACTCGTGGCCCTTGCCGGCGATCAGCACGATGTCGCCCGTTGTGGCCCCGCCGATCGCGCGCATGATCGCGGCGCGGCGGTCGCGCTGCACGATCACCGCCTCGGCGCGCGCGAAGCCGCGCAGCACGTCGGCGACGATCGCATCGCCATCCTCGGCGCGCGGGTTGTCGTCGGTGACGATGACCAGATCGGCATGCGTTTCGGCGATCGCCGCCATCTGCGGACGCTTGCCGCGATCGCGCTCGCCGCCGCAGCCGAACACGCAGACGATGCGGCCATCGGCATGCGTGCGCAGGCTGGCCAGCGCCTGCTGCAAGGCATCAGGGGTGTGTGCGTAATCGATGACCACCAGCGGCGCCTGACCATCGCCGCCAAGGCGGTTCATGCGCCCGGCCACCGGTTGCAGCTGCGACAGCGTCGCCGCGATCGTCGCGATGCCGTCGCCGAGCGCATGCAGCGTGCCGGCGACCGCGAGCAGATTGTCGACGTTGAAGCGGCCGAGCAGCGGCGAGCGCACAGCGACGCGGCTGTTGGCGATGTGCAGATCGAAGGCGATGCCGGCGGCGTCGAGCGCCACGCCCTGCGCGCGCACGTCGGCGTGCATCGCACCGCGCGCGCTGACGGCGATGCGGCGCAGCGAGGCCGGTAGCGCCGCAAGCAGCCCCGCTCCGAACGCGTCGTCGATATTGATCACCGCGGCCTGCAGCGCGGGCATCGCGAACAACTTCGCCTTGGTCTCGCCGTAGTGCGCCATCGTGCCGTGGTAGTCGAGGTGGTCGCGGGTGAGATTGGTGAACACCGCCACCTTGAACGCGACCGCGTCGACGCGGCCCTGATCGAGGGCGTGCGAGCTGACCTCCATCGCCACCGCCGTCGCGCCGGCATCGCGCAGTTCGGCGAGCAGCGCATGGGTCTGCAGCACCAGCGGCGTGGTGAAGCCGGTCGGCTGCGTGTCGCCATACAGGCCGGCGCCAAGCGTGCCGATGCTGCCGCTGCGCAAGCCGGCCAGCGACCACGCCTGCGCGAGCAGTTGCACGGTCGAGGTCTTGCCATTGGTGCCGGTGACACCGACGGTGGTCATCGCCGCCGACGGCGTGCCGTGGAAACGATGGGCCATGCCGCCGAGCCGCGCGCGCAGGCCCGGCACCGCGATCGCGTCGTTGGCGGCGGCCACGTCATCGCCGACCGCGGCGCCGATGGCGTCGGGGACCGGCGGCTCGAACAGAATCGCCGCCGCACCGGCATCGCGCGCCTGCTGCATGAAGCGCAGCCCGTGCGGGCCGAACATGTTCTCCGGAAGCGGGCCGATCGCGACAAACGCATTGCCGGCCGCGACCGCGCGGCTGTCCTGCACTAGGCCGGTGATGCACAGGTCGCGCGGCACGGCATCGACGTCGGGCAGCAGTTCCGAGAGCAGCATCGCGCGAGTCATGGCAGCGCTCCGCGCTGCGGGACCGGGGGCCGGAGACCGGGGACCGGGGGAAGCGCTAATGCAGACGCAGGAGCAGTCCGCGAAGGACGCGAAAGGCGCGAAGAAAGCGCAGCGGGCGGTTGAAGCGCGGCAACTTGCATCGCGTCGGTGTCGAGACCGGCAGCCGCAAGCTCCTGCGCTTCCTTCGCGCCTTTCGCGTCATTTGCGGACGGGTTTTGGCTCGCACCTAGTCCCCGGTCCCCGGTCCCCGGTCCCGCTTTCGCCCGCGCCTTCGCCTGCATCGCCAGCCATGTGTCGATATCGTCCGGCGGCACGTCCATCAGCCGCAGCGCGCCCTCCATGACGTTGCGGAACACCGGCGCGGCGGCGAGGCCGCCGTAGTGCGAGCCGATGGTCGGATCGTTGACCACCACCACCATCGCGAAGCGCGGGTTGTCGACCGGCACCACACCGGCGAAAAATGCGACATAGCGCCGCGAATAGCCGCCGCCGCTGGCCTTGTGCGCGGTGCCGGTCTTGCCGGCGACGTGGTAGCCGAGGATCGCGCCCCACGGATACGCAGTGCCGCCGGCCTCGGTCACGGTCTGCATCATTTTCATCACCTCGTGCGCGATCACCGGATCGAGCACCTGCGTCGATGCCGACGATTGGCCCTTGACGAAGGTCGGTGTGACCGAGACGCCGCCGTTGGCGAGCGCGGCATACGCATGCGCAATCTGCAGCGGCGTGTCCGAGATGCCGTAGCCGTAGGACATCGCCTGCTTGGTGGTGCCGCTCCAGCGGTCGGGTGCCGGAAACAGCCCCGCCACCTCGCCCGGAAATCCGCTGCCGGTGCTGTCGCCGTAGCCGAAGCGGCGCAGGAAGTCGTAAAAGGTCTGGTCCTTGAGCAGCGCGACGATCTTCGCCGCGCCGACGTTGGAACTCTTGCGGATCACGCCGGTGGTGTCGAGCACGCCGTAGTTGTGGGTGTCGGTGGTGCGGAAGCGGCCGTTGGGCATCCAGCCCGGGTGGGTGTTGAACACCGAATCCGTGCTGATCGCGCCGGCCTCGAGCGCGGCGGCGACGGTCAGCGGTTTCATCGTCGAGCCCGGCTCGATCAAGTCGGTGACCGCGCGGTTGCGGTGCGCGTCGCGGTTGCCGACATCCACCGCATTGGGATTGAACGACGGCAGATTGGCCATTGCCAGCACTTCGCCGCTGGCGACGTCGAGCACCACCGCAGAACCACTCGCCGCTCCGGATTCGAGCAGCTGGCGCTTGAGCTCGCGGTAGGTCAGGTACTGAATGCGCCGATCGACGCTCAGCGTGAGGTCGCGACCGGCCTCGGCGGCGCGCACCAGGTCGACGTTTTCGACGATGCGGCCGCGGCGGTCGCGGATCACCTTCTCGGCGCCGGGCTTGCCGCGCAGCCAGTCGTCGAACGCAAGCTCGACGCCCTCCTGGCCTTCGTCGTCGATATTGGTGAAGCCGAGGATGTGCGCCATCGCCTCACCCTGCGGGTAGAAGCGGCGGTATTCGCGCTGCGAGAACACGCCGGGCACCTTGTGCGCGAGGATCGCCTGCGCGTCGCTCGGGCTGATCCGACGCTTGAGGTACAAAAACTCCTTGCCGGCCTTCTGCGCGAGCTTGCGCACCAGATCGTCCTCGGGCACGCCGAGCGCTTTGGCCAGCGCGGGGAGACGATCGGGGGACTTGAGCAGCTCGCGCGGATTGCCCCACACGCTCTCGACCGGCGTCGACACCGCAAGCGGCTCGCCGTTGCGGTCGGTGATCATGCCGCGCGAGGTTGGGATCGGGATCTCGCGCAGGATCCGCGCATCGGCCTTCTGCTGATAGAAAGCCTTGTCGATCAGCTGCAGGTCGACCGCGCGGCCGACCAGCGCAATCGTGCACAGCGCCAGCGTGCCGACCACCAGCTTGAGCCGTCCGCGCAGATTGAACTGCGCGCGGTTGCACGGCTTGTGCGGCGCCGGGGCGCGACCGCGGGGATTTTTGCGGGAGCCGATCATGGACGAATGACCACGATGTCGGCGGATTCCGGGAACTTCATCCCCATCCGCGCGCGCGCGACCTGATCGATGCGGTTGGATTCCGCCCACGTCGCCTGTTCGAGCTGCAGTCGCCCGAAGTCGACATTGAGCTCATCGCGCACACGCTGCAGTTTCGACAGCTGCACGAACAGCTGCCGATGCTGATGGCGCGCATTGACCACGCCGATCGCGCTGACGATGTTGGCGATCACCAGCACGGCGATGATGACGCGCATCATGGCCGCGACTCCGTTGTGGCTTGCGGGACCGGGAACCGGGAACCGGGAACACCAAAAAACTGGTCCGCGAATGACGCAAAAGGCGCAAATGAAAGCCGAGCAGAACGACTTTCGTTTTTGCTGTCCTTCGCGCTTTTCGCGCTTTTCGCGCCTTTTACGTCATTTGCGGACAACGCACTTTCTTTCCCCGGTCCCCGCTCTCCGGTCCCCGGTCCCGATGGCCCCAGCTTTTCCGCCACCCGCAGCACCGCGCTGCGCGCGCGCGGGTTGTCGTGGAGTTCGGCGGCGTCGGCTTTGTGGGCGTCGCCGATCGCGCGCAGCGTCGGCACGAAGGTCTCCGCGACCGGCAGGCGGCGGTTGCCGGCGGGCGCCTTGGCATGTTTCGCGATGAAGCGCTTGGCGATGCGGTCCTCAAGCGAATGGAAGCTGATCACCGCCAACCGGCCGCCGGGCTTCAACGCCGCCTGCGCGGCGTCGAGACCCGATTCGAGATCGGCGAGCTCGCCGTTGACGTGGATGCGGATCGCCTGGAACGCGCGCGTCGCCGGATGGATCGCCGGCTTGCCGTTGACGCTGCGGCCGCGCGGCACCACCGACGCGATCAGCTCGGCGAGC
The DNA here is from genome assembly GCA_050737635.1 of Luteimonas sp. Lineage (GTDB taxonomy): Bacteria > Pseudomonadota > Gammaproteobacteria > Xanthomonadales > Xanthomonadaceae > Luteimonas. The sequence continues at coordinate 13,821 of JBOHYD010000041.1, forward strand.
TGCGCGGTGCGGGTCAGCGGCTGCGCGTCGCGGCGGCTGATAATCGCATGCGCGATGCGACGGCCCATGCGCTCCTCGCCATAGCTCCACAGCACCTCGGCGATCGCGCGCTCGTCGGCGTGGGCCAGCCACTGCGCGGCGCTTTCGCCGGCGTCGGGATCCATGCGCATGTCGAGCGGGCCATCCTTGCCGAAGCTGAAGCCGCGCGCAGCCGTGTCGAGCTGCGGCGACGACACGCCGAGGTCGAACAGCACGCCGTCGAGGCCTTGCTGCGCGGCATCCCAATATGCGAGGTCGGTGAAGCTGCCGCGGCGGATCGCCACGCGCGGATCGCTGCCGAAGTCATGCTCGGCGACGGCGATCGCGTCGGGGTCCTTGTCCATCAACAACAGCCGGCCGTCGTCGCCCAGGCGCTGCAGCACGCCGCGCGCGTGGCCGCCGCGGCCGAAGGTACCGTCGAGATACGCGCCATCGCTGCGCACCTTCAACCCCTCCAACACCTGCCCGAACATCACCGGCACATGCGCGGCGGGTGACGACGACGGGGCAGCGAGGTGGGCGGACCGCTCATCCGCGCCACCGGCGGTCATAGCTGCAGGTCGAGCAGGCCCTCGCCCAGATCGGCATCATTCAAGGTCTGCCTGATCTGCGCGAGATGCGCCTGCTCGCTCCATAGTTCGAACTTGTCGCCCATGCCGACCAGCACGGCCTTCTTTTCCACGCCGATCGCGTGGCGATGGCTGGCCGGCACACCGATGCGGCCGCTGCCGTCGGGCTCGACGAAGGTCGCCGCGCCGACCAGCTTGAGCTGCAGGTTGCGGCTGACGCTCTTGGTGCGCGGCAGCGCATTGACCTGGTCGCGCACCCGCTCCCACACCGGCTGCGGGTATAGGTACAGACAGCCGGCCTCGAAGGGGTTGTAGGTGACCACCAGACGGTTGCCGCATTCCCGCGCCACGAGGTCGCGGTAGCCGGTCGGGATTACCAGTCGGCCTTTGTCGTCAATGGTGATGGCGGTCTCGCCCTGGAACACGGTCTGATCTCATCCCTGCTAGGTGCGGCCCGTCTTCGGCGGGCTTGGGTGATGGAAAACCACGATATTCCCGGTTCTCCCACTAGCCGCCACCTTATGTCTGCTCAACGGGGTTGTCAACAACCATCTCAAGTAATTTTCACCTGTACGGTCAATGACTTGCGGCACACTTCACAGACTTGTTCAAGCCTTATCCACAAGCAACTGATTAGTCTCAAATTTTGAGATAGAGGGTGAAGCCTGCAGAAGCGCACACTCGATCCGTGACGCATTGCCAAATTTGTTGCGTGGCAACAGCGCCGCAATCGACGGGCCACGCGTCGTCCGACCGACGGCCTCGATCGTCGCCAAACGTCGTCGAATATCGTTCGGATCAGCCCGATCCCGACCGCAACCCGCAGGATCGCGATGCGCTGCTGGCACGATTCGCCAAAGCAAGCGCCTACCGGCATCCCACCAGCCGCGACAGCCCCGATTGGTATGGAAGGAGGCGGTGCCGCGACAACGGCAGGGATTGGGGCGGACTGGGCGGCGTCTGAAATTCGCAGCGCGAATTTTTGCGTCGCCTCATCAGCAGCCTACCCGGACCCGACGCGGGCCACGTCTGAGAGGTCCCTCGGGCCACGCTCCCGATGCGCTGAATAAGTGGCGGAGCCGGCCGATAAGCCGGGTTCTGTCGTGGACAGTCATTCCTCTAGGCGCAGCGTCACCGCTACGCTCGAGCAGCCTACCCGGACCCGACGCGGGCCACGTCATAAGGTCCCTATTTGGCCTTGCTCCCGGTGGGGTTTGCCGTGCCGGCCTGTTGCCAGGCTCGCGGTGCGCTCTTACCGCACCATTTCACCCTTGCCACGCGCCCTGCCACCCCTTTGCCGTCTTCGGCAGCACTTGGCCGACAACGCGGTCAAGTGTGGTCGTTTTGCCGAAGTTGCGGCAAAGGGGTGACAGGGCCGTTCGGCGGTATCTTTCTGTTGCACTTTCCGTCGGCTCGCGCCGCCCAGGCGTTACCTGGCACCGTGCCCTGTGGAGCCCGGACTTTCCTCGGCACCCGCAGCCACCGAAGCGGCTGCGAATGACGCGACTGTCTGGCCGACTCCGCCGCGGGCATTGTCGCACAGGGATCTTCGGGTACGGCGAAGAAAGTCCTGGACAAGACAACATTTCGCGGCGCTGCCGACACCCTTGCCCTCGCGATCGACGCTATTTCATCGGATCACCGCCGTACAGCGCTTTTCTCGGCGCACCACTGAGCTCCGCGGCCACCTTGGCTGCCGTCGATGGCGGCAGGTGCGCGACGAGTGCGGCGTAGAGGCGACGGCCTTCGAGGACTTTCGCATCGGCACCCTCACCGGCACCGTGCACCAGCAGCACAAACTCGCCCTTGCGCTGGTTGGCATCGGCAGTCACGCGTGCGTGCAGATCCGCGAGCGTGCCGTCGAGCACGGTCTCGAAGAGTTTGCTCAGTTCGCGCGCGAGCACCGCCGTCCGCTCGGCACCGAATGCGGCGACGCAGTCGGCGAGCGCGTCGTCGATGCGGTGCGCGGACTCGTAGAACAGCAACGTGCGCGTCTCGCTGGCCAATGCGGCGAGACGCTCGCGGCGCGCGCCGGCTTTTGCGGGCAGAAACCCCTCGAACACGAAACGATCGCTCGGCAGCCCGGCCACGCTGAGCGCCGCGACCAGCGCGCTCGCGCCCGGCACCGGGCTGACGCGGATGCCGGCCGCGCGCGCCGCGCGCACCAGCCGGAAGCCGGGATCGCTGACCAGCGGCGTGCCGGCGTCGGAGACCAGCGCCAGGGTATCGCCGCGCAGCAGGCGCGCGACCACGGCTTGCGCGATGTCGTCTTCGTTGTGGTCGTGCAGGGCGATCAGCGCCTGCTCGATGCCGAAATGCGCGAGCAGCTGGCGGGTGTGGCGGGTGTCTTCGGCGCAGATCGCATCGACCCGGCGCAGCGTATCGAGTGCGCGCGGCGACAGATCGCCGAGGTTGCCGATCGGCGTGGCGACGACGTGCAGCACGCCGGCGACGGCCGTGCCTGCGGGCGGAGTGGCGGAGCTGGCCATCGTGTCTCCGGATGCTGAAACGGTAGAATCCTAGCCGTTCTCGCACCCGGGCCGGCCGCATGCGCCATTCGCTGTACACCTTCACACGGATGTTTACCGTCGCGGCGGTCACGGTGATTGCCGCGAGTTGCTCGCCGGTGCGCGTCGCCGAGCCGGTGCGCGGTGCGGTCGCCAACAGCTCGATCGAGGTCGCACAGCGCAGCCAGCACTGGCAGCTCGCCGCGATGAACCGCGCGCCGGCCGATCGCGACGGTTACCAGCCGCCGCAGGCACTCGCGGTACTGCTGCCGTTGTCCGGCAGCCTTGCCGCCGCCGCGCAGCCGGTCCGCGACGGCCTGCTCGCCGGCTATTACGGCGAGCGTCGCGCACGCCCGGACTTGCGGTTTTACGACACCGCCGGCACCGCTGGCGGCGCGATGGCGGCCTACCGGAAAGCCATCGCCGACGGCGCCGACCAGGTACTCGGTCCGCTCGGCCGCGACGAGGTCGACGCGGTGCTGCGCGGCGCGCAGGGCGGCGC
>JBOHYD010000042.1:0-4887 GCA_050737635.1 Luteimonas sp.
TCGCTGGGATAGGGCTGTCTCATTCGGCTATGGTCGCAGATGGGAGATGGATTTTAAACAGGCTCTAAGAGCCTGTTCAAAGTCTTTCCTGATTAGCGCTCAATCTCAGTGAAGAAAATTGCTCGCCGATCGCAACGACCGCTCCGGGCAAGGCGCGCACAGCATCATCGCATGCGTCAGTCGCGGCAGCCGTTCGCGCAGCCGAAAACGGCGATTGAACCGGTACGCCGTCTCGGCCAGATAGCGCCGAGCGTACTTGTCTTGTTTGATGGAGGGGTAGCGGTGCGCTGATGGCGCGCTTGAGGTTGCCGAGCAGCACGTTGACCCAGCGGGGCCCCCTGGCCTCGGTATCGAAGCGGCGCACCGGCTGATGACGGCGAAGATGGGGTGTTCGAAGGCCTCGTCGGTGGCGACCGCGATCAGAAAGGCTTGTTTGTTCTCCGAGCCGCGCCCGGCCATGCCGCCGTTGCGTTCGCCGCCGAGGTAGGCATCGTCGAGTTGCACGCAGCCCGCCAACTGGCGGGGTTCCTCGTGCTCATCCATCGGCTGCATGATTTTGTGCTTGAGCCGCCAGGCGCTGCGGTAGCACACGCCGAGCGGGCGCATGAGTTCGAGCGCAGCGACATTGGTCTTGGTCTTGGTCAGAGCGTAGATGGCGACGAAGCAAGTGCGCACCGGCAGTTTGGTGGACTGCAAACAACGTGCCGGCGATCAGCGTGGTCTGATGCGGGCAGGCGCGACACTGGTAGTAGAGCTGACGGCCGCGACGGAAGGTCGAGCGGCGGCGGTCACCGCAGGCCGGACAGCGGAATTCCCTGGGTCAGCGGGTGCGATACAAGGCACGGCGGCACTTGGCTTCGGTGCCGTACTGCGCGACGAACTCGAGCATCGACAGGCCGGACTGGAACTGGATGGGGTTCATGGCATGCGGACGACTCCTGCGCTGCGGGAGCGGTGGACCAGCATCCGCCTGCGCGGCATCGCAAATTCTGCAACTGAACACTGAGATTGAGCGCTAATCAGGAGAGATTTTTAGAGGTTCGGTTAAAGCCCCCGGCTATGCCGGGGGATACTTACTCACGGCCAATTTAACGATCGATTATGATTATTGATTACTGTACCGGCTGGAAGGCATGATCGAAAACATAATCAGCTACGCGATTTCCCTGCGTAATCGCCTCTGTCTTATCGAACGACCAATGGATGCCGAGATAGATCCGGCTCTGACCGTTCTCTTCTTCGGCCTGAGAGAAGGACGAGAAGCTACGCGGCAACAGCGGGCGCGCAACCCCATCGTTTCCTTTCGTAATCCCGTTGAACTCGTCGGAAACGAAACTGAACTTGATGTCGTCAGTCCCGTAGTACCTACGCAGGATCTGGAACAGCGTGCCGCCGAATCCAGCGTGCCCGGATGGATAGGCCGGAAACGGTGGTGTGAAATTCGGCCCAGACAGGTTGCTCGCCGGTGCACCAAGCGGCGTGAATGTTGGGTCGCCGATGGTATCGGGGTTGCCGTCCCCGAGTCCGCTCGGGCCGGTTCCCTCGTCGGCTTCGGCAATACCGTGGACCGGACGCCATGTCTTGTAGAAGTATTTCGACTCCCAAGCCTGGATCGCCTCATCCGCCAGCGCTACGTTCACCAACACTAGAAGTCTCGCCAGTTCCAAGACATCCGTCGTTCCCATCTGATTGGCGATCGCCATAGCCACCTGGTTGTAAAGACGCGGTGGCGCGCACAGGCTCGGCGTTCCATCGTAAGCCCAGAATATGCCGGCGTTGGTTTGATCGGCAGTTCGCTCGGTCGGAGTTTTGACGCCATCACCCCCCAGCCGCTTGACTTCGTTATAAGCGACCGCATACTCCGCGCTATTCAACGCTGGCGGTGGCGGCATCCGGAACTGGTTGGCCGAGTTCAGGACGAACGGCTTGACTTCGCTCCAGCGCGCACCCATGGCAATCGGGACGAGACTGATCGGATCCTGGCGCCAAGCTCCTGGGGTCTCCTTGGGGATGTAATCGACGCCCATCAACGGTTCGGCATGCTGCGCGCCATCGCTGGTCCGGCGCCGCAGGATCGCACGGGCCGCATTCGCCCCGAGATCGATACCGAGAGATTTCCCAAGGCTCGGAATCTGCGCGAGGTCATCTGCGAGTAACCGGTCGAAACTCGGTTTCTGCGATGGAAACATCGCAACGAGCGTATCGTGCGCAGCCTGCGCAATGGCCGCGCTCACCGATGCGGAAGCGTCCGCGCGCGGCAAACCAAGGTAACTATCGTAGCGGCGGTCGATGGCGTTGACGGCTTCGAAGATCGCGATGTGGATAATAGCCTCTGCGCGGGACGATCGAGCGGGGCCAAGCTGTTCGCCGAAGTTACGATTCTCACCCGGCACCACCGGCGCATGATCAAGTCCGCTGGCGTCGACCGCAATCGCGTTCCAGCGACGAAGCACCTCCAGCGGGATACCCTGCGCCTGAGCAGAATGGTTGGTAACCAGAAAATCGATCGACAATGCCCGGGCATTGTAAAGCGGCCCGCGCGCCTCACTGAAGCTGAGAGAAGTTTGAGGTGCCTGTGCAGATGCGGCTGCACTGAAGAGGCAAATACCTAGACTTAGAATAAGTGGTTTAATATATTTTTTCGTATTCATGTTCAAGCTATCCTCATTCTGGATTTGATAAAAGTATTGTTTGAACCGATGCGGCGTAAAGGAATCTCTTAGGTATATTCAGAGATTCTTGACGGTACACGGATGCGTCACTGCGGATCAAGCGTCAGCGCCTGATTCAGCAAAGCGAGTCCGAACATAGATCGGGCTCGCGAAGTCCGATATTTATCTATAGCTTAGATAAATCCGACTTTCCTAAATGGCCTTCACCTCACCAAGCTTGTAGCTAAACTTTGGTGAGGATCATATCCACGCTACAACGGTTTGAGCCCCCAGACAAGCGCTTGACTTATCCATGCTTCATTGCCGTCGATAATGCCAAATTAGTCACCATGGAAATGTGATGTGTGCCTTATTTTTCTCTCTACATTAATGAAGTGTAACTTCGTCAGCTATCCGTAAAGCTGCGCCGGTTTCAAACCCAAGTCCCGCGCCACGGCAGGTCACGCCCGATGTCCCCCCGTTTTTGAGTAGCACAGCGATTTGGAGTCCAATCCCACCGAACCAGGAGATTGGACGTGAAGAAGCGCTTTACCGAAGAGTAGATCATCGGCTTCCTGATCTTGCCCCTCTTTCAGGGACACCCCGATAAGCGATTCAATTCGCGATCTGAGGTGAACGATGAAGAAGCAATCAGCGGTGACCAAGACCCGGCAGCAGCATAGCCCGGAGTTCAAGCAACAAGCCCTGCGCCGGGCGGAACAAGACGGTGTGGCGGCGGCAGCGAAGAACCTGGGCTTGGTGCCCAGCCAGCTGTATGCCTGGCGCGCCAAAGCGCAGGCGCTGGGCCAGAGCAGCGAAGAGCAACGTCTGGCGCAGGCCGAACAGTCCCGGCTCAAGCGCGAGCTGGCACGGCTGGAAGAGGAGAACGCCTTCCTAAAAAAGGCGGCTGCGTACTTCGCGAAGCTCCCCAAGTGAAGTACGCCATGATCCGATCCTATGAACAGAGGGTTGCGGTGCGGCTGATGTGCCGGCGCTGCCGGTCTCGCCCAGCGGGTACTACGCCTGGCGCGATCGGGCGCCGTCCGCGCGGGCACAGGCGCGCATGCAGCTCGATGCACAGGTGCGTCAGGCGTTCGAAGCCGAGAAGGGCCGCGCCGGCGCGCCGCCTGAGTCGACGGCTGAGGATTGGCCGTCGACAGGTGGCGCAAAGCCTGCGCCGCCAAGGCCCCCCGTGCCAATGTGACCTGAGACAACTACCTCTTTGCAATTACTGAAGGTGGGCTTATCTCATGAAGACTGCCATATCTGCTGTTCCCTCCTCTTCAACAGCGCCTGTGCCGACCGATGCGGCGGCTTCTGTTGAAGTCCCCGGCAAGGCAACGCGCCGGCGCTTTACGCTCGCATACAAGCGCAGGCTCGTCACCTTGGCCACTGGGTTGGCGTCGGGCGAGATTGGCGTGCTGCTGAGGCGGGAAGGATTGTATTCCTCGCATTTGACGAACTGGCGTCAGCCGTTGGCTGCTGTGGATGCGAAAGTCGCGGAGCCCACGCGTGGCCGCAAGCCGGACCCGACATGGCCGGACCGGCTGAAGTTCGACAAACTGCATCGCGAGAACGCACGTCTGCAGCAGCGGCTGATGCAGGCGGAGGCGATCATCGACGCCCAAAAAAAGTCCTGATTAGCGCCGAGTGTCAGTTGGCATAGACAGGCACGTCGCGCAGCCGTCGTTCGGACCAAGGCAGGCCTCGTGCGGCAGCCACCAGCAGCCTCGGCACCAAGGCTTCCCGCTGAAAGCGTCGATTGAACCGCCAAGCGGCCTCGGCCAGATAGCGGTGCGCGTACTTGCAGAAGGCAGAGGCATGGTAGGCGCCCTCCAGCGAACGCTTGAGGTTGCTCAGCACCATGTTCATCCAGCGGCTGTTCGCCTGTTCGGTGGCGGCCCGACCGCTGGATTGGATCACCGTGTGGGCGTGCCCCAGATCGACCACAGCGCGGAACGCCCCCAGACCATCGCTGTACACATCGCATTCGGGCTGCAGACGGCGGCCTGCCCATTCGGCCAGGGCAGCCTGAAGCCCGGCACTGGTTCCATCACGGCGTGCTGCGGATGACCGGCCTCATTGGTCGACACGCCGATGACGAAAGGGCGCTTGTTCTCCGAGCCGCGCCCAGCTTTGCCGCCGTTGCGCTTGCCGCCCAGGTAGGCATCGTCGATCTGCACCCGTCCGCCCAGACGTCGGCCGGCATCGCGTTCGCTCATCGTCTGCATCAGTT
>JBOHYD010000043.1:0-4878 GCA_050737635.1 Luteimonas sp.
CCGTTGATCGTCATCGCCAGCGCGTCGGCCGACACGCTGCTCGTCAACCGCGCCCGCCAGGCAGCCGCGATGTCACTGCCATCGCGCGGCATGAGCATGACCCAGGTCGAAGCCCGCTTCGGCGCGCCGAGCCGGACACTCGATCCGCGCGGTGGCCAGAAACGCCAATGGCCGACGATCCACCGTTGGAGCTATCCCGCGTTCACTGTGTATTTCGAGAACAACCGCGTCGTCGACACCGTCGCCAATCAGGCGTCGCCAAACGAAACCGGCCCGAAGCCGGCCATCCGCTGATGGCGATGTCGAGGTCCGAGCTGCGTTTCCCCGCGGAGTGGGAGCCTCAGGCCGCAGTGCTGCTGGCGTGGCCGCATGCCGGCACCGACTGGGCCGAGCGCCTTGCTGATGTCGAGGACGCCTACATCGCGCTGGTCACAGCGATCACCCGCTTCCAGCCGGCGCTGGTCTGCGTGTCCGACGACGATGTCGAGGCTTATGCGCGTGCGCGGCTGGCGTCGGCGCGGGTCGACATGGACCACGTGCGGTTTGTCGCTGCCGAGTACGACGACACCTGGCTGCGCGATTCCGGTCCGATCACCCTGCTGGCCGATGATGGCTTTCGACTGCTCGATTTCCGCTTCACCGGCTGGGGCGGCAAATTCGATGCCCGTCGCGACGACTGTCTGATCGAGCACCTGAGCGACGCCGGCCTGTTTGCCGACAGCACGCGACAAGCCATCGATTTCGCGCTCGAAGGCGGCGCGATCGAGACCGACGGCACCGGCACCCTGCTGACCACCTGGCGCTGCCTGCACGCGCGCCACCCCGACGCGACGCGCGAACAGCTGACCCGGCAGCTCGCCGACTGGCTGCATCAGGACCGCGTGCTGTGGCTCGACCACGGCGCGCTCGAAGGCGACGACACCGACGCCCACATCGACACCCTCGCCCGCTTCGCGTCGGCGGACGCGATCGTGTTCCAGGCTTGCGACGATCCGAGCGACGCCCACCACGCCGATCTGCAGGCGATGGCCGACGAGCTCGCCGCGCTGCGCACCCGCGACGGCGCGCCGTATCGACTGTTTCCGCTGCCGTGGCCGCGGCCGATCGTCGACGGCGGCCGCCGGCTGGCGGCGAGCTACGCCAATTTTCTGATCATCGACGGCGCGGTGCTGATGCCGGCCTACGGCGATCCCGCCGATGCCACCGCCATCGCTGTCTTGCAGCAGGCGTTTGCCGATCGCGAGATCGTGGCGGTGCCGTGCCGATCGCTGATCTGGCAGAACGGCAGCCTGCACTGCATCACCATGCAGCTGCCGCAAGGCCTGCTGGCATAACGAACCTGCATGCTACCTGTCCCCCCGGCGCAAGCCGGGAGCCAATTCCAGTCGCGCGTCGAGCTGGATCCCGGTGTTCGCCGGGATGACGGCATCGCGGCCGGTTTGCAACGCTGCCGTTACTCCGCCCGTCCTCCCGGCGCAAGCCGGGACCCAACTCTCGGTGTCATGACAACAATGTGACCAATCTTCTGCTGTTTCAGTCAGTCGAACTTCCACTGCACCGCCAGGTTGTAGCGGCGACCGAGGATGTCGTAATTGCCGATCCCCACGCCGAAAGCCGGGAACGGCGGCTCTTCATCGAGCACGTTGGTCACCGCTAGGCGCAGGTTCAATCGGTCGCTGAACCTATAGCTGGCACCGCCATTGAGCAACCAGTAACTGTCGACTTGGAGGATGTCGCGCGTTTCTGGCGTATCGAGCAGATTGAACACGGCGCTGCTTTGGTAGTTCGCCGACAGGTTCAGGCCCAGCTTGCCGCCTTCCCACGCGACGCTGAACTGGTACTGGCGCTTCGACGTGCCGATCTCGCCGACCGCCGGATTCGGCGACACGCCGGTGTTGTCGATGGTCAACTCCTGCGGGAAGTACCCGGTGAACCCGAACGCGAACTTGCCGAAGCGGTCGGCATCAAGTGCGTAGCGCACTTCTGCCGAGTACGCCTCGAAGTCGAGGAACTTGCCGTTGATGAAGCCGCTGGAGAACGTAGTCCCCTGGCCAGGTGCCGATGCGCCTGGGGCGTTGCGCGTGATCCGGCTGCAGAACTCGTTGGCGTTGGGCACATCGGCTGCGTTGAAGGTGTCGTTGTCGAAGCAGGCGATCGCGTTCTGCGCGGCGGTCAGGTTGGCGATGTTCTGCTCAAGTTCGATCTTGTAGTAGTCCGCAGTGACGGTGAGCCCCTCGAAGAAGGAAGGCGCCCAAGTAAAACCGTAGGTGACCGAATCGCTGACCTCGTTCTCCAGGTTCGGGTTGCCGGCGGAGACACCCTGGATCGAGGCACCCGCGGCGTTTGAGGTGAACGTGGTCAAGCCGTGGAAGTTGAGGAAGGCTTGGCAGTTGCGCGTGCGCTGCGCCTGCCGCGGGCCACCACTGTTGATAAAGCGCGAATCGCAGGGATCGCCGGTGAGGAACTGGAACGAGTTCGCCGCCGGCAAGAACAGCTCGGTGATCGCCGGCGCGCGGATCGCGCGAGTGAAATTGCCGCGGAGCTCCAGGTCGCGGTACGGCTTGTACTGCAGGCCATAGGTGTAGGTGTTGGCGCGGCCGTTGATGGTGTTGTCGACGGTGCGGTACTTGCCGATGATATCGAGCTTGCTGAGGCCCGGGATATCGCTGTCGGGATTGACCAGCGGGAAGATGAACTCGCCGAAGAACTCGTCGGTGCTGTAGTCGCCCTGCAGCGGCGTGATCATCACCGACCGGCCAAGACCTTGGCGCAGGAAATCGCCGGGATCGAACAGACCGCTCTCCTTACGGCGTTCGTAGCCGAAGTTGAACAGCAGCGGGCCGCTCCACAACTCGACCGCGGTACCCGACAGGTTGGCGTTGAACACCTCCTGCTCGAGCAATCCCTGGGACACCGTTTCCGTGCTGACGTAGCGGCGTGCAGCTTCGCTTGGGCGGCCCTCGCCGAACAAGTCCAGCGGCACGCAGTTGGGATCCGGACGCGGCGTATTGCCGCCGGGAATCACCAATCCCGGAATCGGCACCCCGGCGCAGACCACGCCACTCGGCGTACTGATCACATTGAGCGCGTTGATGAAATTCTGCTGGATCAGCGACGTGCCGTAGGAGCGCGCATCGCTGCGGCCGTAGTTATACGATGCCTCCCAGTAGAAGCTGCGGTCGGCAAGTGTGAAGTCACCTTCCAGCCCGATCACCCCGCGTCCGAGTTCGGTGGTCGCGCGGCCGTTGTTCTGCTGCAGTTCGCGGGAGGCACGCGAGAGGTTGAATGCGCTCACGCCGAGGCCCTGCAGTGTCGCCTGCGCCTGCGGGGTCAGAAGCGGATAGCTGGACGGGAATCCGATCGCCGCGCTGAGACCGCCGAACAACGGTGAATTGAACGCATATTGGTCGACCAACTCGGTGCTTTCGGCCGAATAGAACGATCCCTCGAAGAACAGGTCGATGCTGTCGGTCAAGCCCCAACGCAGCGTGCTGAGAACCGACATGCGTTCGAGATCGGAGGTGATCTGGGCGGCCTCGACCAGATTCAGGCCGTCGCCGCCGCTGGCATCGGTCGCCGAGAACGTGCTCCCGGGGTTGTAGGGCACCAGTTCGCCGTTACGATTGAAGCCGAGGACGGTGTCGCTATTGGGACCGAATCCTGCCGGGCGCAAGCTGAATGACCCAGGTCGAAACGGTCCGGATGTCGGCGAGATCAAGCCACCGAACGGCGTGGTCCAGAGCCGCCGATTGGTGATCAACACACCATTGGGAATGCCATCGCTGTTGCCGGTGTTGAAGGGAGTGTCGGGGTTGAAGCGGCCGTCGTTGCCCGGTGTGCGTCCGGGGAACTGCGCCAACTGGCTGGCGAGCGGGTTGGTGGCGTTCAAAAATCCATTCGCGAAGAAATCTCTGTCCTGTTGCAGCACGCCTTTGACGTCGTCGTACGACAGCGAGAAGGTGACGTTGCCGCGATCGTCCGCGCCGAAGTTGGCGCCGATCAAGGCGTAGGCGTTACGGCGTTCGTTGTCGCCGCGGTCGGTCAGGCCATAGTTCCCGCCGAACTCGACGCCTTGATAATCCTTGCGCAAGATCACGTTGACCACGCCTGCGATCGCATCCGAGCCATAGGTGGGCGCGCCGCCGACGGCGAGGTTCTCGATCCGGTCCACCATCGATGTCGGGATCGCGTTGAGGTCGACCTGGATGCCTGGCGCCGCCGGGCCGAACAACGTCGGCGCGTTACTGGAGACAAAGCGGCGTCCGTTGACCAGGGTCAGCGTGCGACTGGTGCCCAAACCGAAGCGATCGACAAAATTGACCCCGACACCGAACCCGGATTGGTTACCTTCGGGAGTAATGCCGACCCCGAAGCCCGGAATCTCATTGAGCGCATCGGCGACATTGGTAATGCCGCGGGCATCGATGTATTCGCGATCAACGACGGTCGCAGGCTCGAGCGTATCGAAGCCGGCCCGGCGGATGCGCGACCCGGTGACGATGATCGTATCGAGATCCTGCACGTTTGTTGTCGCCTCGGCCTGTTCGGATTCGACGGCCTGCTCTGTTTCCTGTGCCCTGACAGGTACCGCGACGAGCAAAGCGGACACGATCGCGAACGCCAATGGATTCCAGGTGCAGTTTCTTGCGCTAGACATACCCCTTCCCCTTTGTTTATGGTCACCGCCCCTCTTTTAGCGGTCAGTAAATTGCTAAACCTGTTTTCCTCCCTTGTCAATCACTAAAGGCGCAAGCCAGGGCAATCGGGTGAACAAGTTACCGTAACTACCTGACAAATAAGCAGAGCTGTCATCCTCTTGCCTACTCTCATGGGCTGCAGGCGGAGGACATCGATGGTGGAGGCAGAAGCGTTCGCGGA
>JBOHYD010000044.1:0-1503 GCA_050737635.1 Luteimonas sp.
CGCCAGTCGTCGCGCTCGATGGTGATCGACCCGAGCACGGCCAGTCCGGCGTCGTTGCCCGGGTGCGTCATCGCGACGGCGACCTCGAACGGCACACGTGCAGGCGGGTCGAGATAGCGGCCCTTGACCTGCGCGGTGAACGGTTTGCCGGGCGCCAACGACGGCAGACGTACGTCGATGCGATCGACCTGCCAATCGTCATTGCGGATATGGCCATCGGTGATGCGCAGGCCGTCGCTGAGCGTGGGGATGCGGGTTTCCCCCTTCGGACGCGTCCCCAGCCAGTGCTGCAGGGCGGGCAGGTCGAGTTGCGGCGCGTCGAGTTCGACGCGGGTCGCGTTCAATTCGCTGCCGAGCGCGCGGACCGTCGACCACGGCAGCGACAGCAGGATGCGCTCGGCGCGCAGGAGCGGGGTGGCGATGCCGGGTTCGTGGACCACGACCTCGCGCACCACCAGCATCGGCGTGCCGCGCAGGCGGTATTCACCGCTGCCGCCCGCAGTGATCTCCAGGCCGAGCGCACGGCCGGTTTGATCGAGGATGATTCGGGTGAAACGTTGCGGCCGCAGCGTCAGCAGCAACAGCAGCGCTAGCAGCAACAAGGCGATGCCGCCGCCGACCAGCGCGATCCGTGCGCGCCGCGTCATTCAGGCGCTCCCGAGCGACTCCGGCAGCAGCGCGTCGACGAAGGCTTCGGCATCAAACACGCGCAAGTCCTCCGGGCGTTCGCCGATGCCGGCATAGCGGATCGGGATGCCGAACTCGCGCGCCAGCGCGAACACCACGCCGCCCTTGGCGGTGCCGTCGAGCTTGGTCACCGCCAGCCCGGTGACGCCGACCGCGGCATGGAACTGGCGCAGCTGGCTCAACGCGTTCTGGCCAGTGGTGCCGTCGATCACCATCAGCACCTCGTGCGGTGCGGCCGGGTCGAGCTTGGCGAGCACGCGCTTGATCTTGCCGAGTTCGGCCATCAAGCCCTGTTGCGTGTGCAGGCGGCCGGCGGTGTCGGCGATCAGCACTTCGGTGCCACGCGCCTTCGCGGCCTGCAGTGCATCGAACGCCACCGAGGCCGCGTCACCGCCTTTGCCAGACGTGTTCTGCCCTTGCGACACGACCGGCACGCCGTTGCGCTCGCCCCAGGCCTGCAACTGCGCGACCGCGGCCGCCCGGAAGGTGTCGCCGGCGGCGAGCATCAGGCTGCGATTTTCGTCGCGGAAACGCCGCGCCAGCTTGCCGATGGTGGTGGTCTTGCCGACGCCGTTGACGCCGACGGTCAGCAACACGAATGGCCGCGCTTGCGCATCGATCACCAGCGGCTGCGCCACCGGCGCCAGCATCGCGATCAACTCGTTGCGCAAGGCGGCGAGCAGGGCGCGGGCATCGGCGAACTCGCGCCGCCTCATCCGCTGGCGCAGGCCTTCGAGCAATTGCGTGGTCGCGGTGACGCCGACGTCGGCGGTCAGCAAGGCGGTCTCGATCTCGTCGATCAGGTCGTCGTCGAGC